>JAGMEL010000262.1 GCA_023128195.1 Caldifarciminota bacterium
AAGTAATCTTTGTTTTTTCCCGGAACGGATTAGGATAGATCTGTAAAAATCCTATTCCCGTCGGCGTTTGCATTATTATTTCCTCTTCTACTACCAGATATTGAAAGATTGTATCGGCATATCCAATATTACCTGCAGTATCGCTACCTGACGCCTCGATATAAAAATATCCACTCGAATCAGCAATGAAACTGCCCGACCACTGAGTACCACTACCCACCATCTCTAATTTGTTTTTTGTAGAATCGGGACAGGTAACAAAAACAACCGGTGAAACGACAAACTTTTGGTAGAATAACCCGCAATCATCCCCGGGATTTCCACCGGAAGAAGCAGTAACATGAATATTATCCCATGAATCAGCCACAGGCTTTGACCTGCCCATACTATAGGTTCGAGGAATTCTGCTATCCTCAATCAGGGTTATCTCTTCGTTTGTAGCTGAGGAACCATTCTTATCCAGATTACCATTGATTTTTGTAAACAAATCCTCCCAGATAATGTAGATATTATTCTCAAAATCAATACACATTCTTGGCCGCCAGACACTACCTATTACAGAATAGTCGGTTAACCTGGTATCGTTTACTGAAATCATACCACTGGGATAGAGTTTCTTGTAATAAAGTTCATAATCAAAGACACCACCATTCCTCGCGTCCATCCAGATTATGTGGATATTATCTTCTCGATCAGTAACAACCTCAGGTCCAGATTCTCTCCAGGAGGTTTGACCAAATGAATTTGTTGTTGACCAGGTATTACCACCATCAACGGATTTTACATAGCAAATCTCGTGCAGATCCCTAGACCAAAAAACATAAAGAATATCCTCTGTATCACAGGCAATACGGGCACATCCAGTCCAGCTACTGGCATCGTCAACAACCGTAATATTATCGATCAGCATGTTTCCAGCGCTGTCAATTTTGGTGTACCTTATTCTCATTCCCTCAGTATTTACGATATGAGAATTACCTTGTGTATCCGTAATTCCATCTTCGCCCAGGGGTGTTGGCTGGTCGATGTACAATTTTTTCCCGCTGGCATCCGTAACTATAGGATGACCATGAGGACCATTCCATTCCGGAATTGCCTCTATGATATTGCCATTTTTATCCAATCTATGGTAGTAGAAGTTATAGTTTGGATCATTGATTTGATATAACCAGACCGTGGAATGGATTTCGTCCTCAGCATCACAGACAAGACGAGTATAGAGACCGTAATAATTCCAATTATAAAATGTATGGAACAGTTTTTCTTGTAGCCAGCCATTATAAAGACTTTCATCTGAGGTTACGCATACTGAGACACTGTCCCCAACTGAAGATATTGCCAACGTTAGCTCCGGTGGGATAGTATCATTCCTTGAGGAGAAAGCAAAACCAACATTGAGCAACACACAAAACCCAATAAAGAACACTCTTTTTCCCATCTTAAAAGAATGATTTTTTATCATTATCACCTCCTTTTTCAAGGTTTATAAGTCTAATTTCACCTAATTTTCCCTTATCAACTCCTTTCTTGTTATTATCCAAATTTTTCTCTCAGCTTTTATTTGTTATTAATAATTAATATATTATTATAGTTTAAATTGTGTATTATTTTATAGATTCGGTAATTTTTTTTGACTATTCTCACCCGTCTTTACAATAGTTTACAGGATTTTTTTTAAAATAGTTTTTTGCTTGACAAGATAAGTAACTTATGTTATTATGTTTCTGCAATATGATAACAAAAGGTATACCAGTAGAGAAACGGATTATAATAGTGAAGACCTATCTTAATGGTGGGCAATCAATCAGAGCAGTGGCGAAGGAACTTGGGATTCACTATATTACCCTCTGGAGATGGGTAGAACAGTACAGAGTAGATGGGGAAGAAGGTATAAAGAGAAAGGGATATTATAGAAGACCCTGGAATCGTTCTTCAAAAGAGATAGAAGAAAAGGTTGTATTCTTGAAGGAGAACAATCCTTCTTGTACAGTCAGGGCGGCTAAGGAGATACTTGAAAAGGATGGAATTAAGATGTCTATAAAAGGCATCTGGAGTATCTGGAAGAGATACGGTCTTGCAGGTTTTATAAAAGAGAAACTGTCATCAGATGATTTCAGGAAATATATCTCAATCCCTCCTGAAACGGAAGAAGGTGTCAGAAGGGCACGGGAATTTGTAGAAAAAGGAAACCTCAAGGAAGCGTCAAAAATCTTGAACCAGCTGTCTTCCTGTTGCAGAAGTGATATTTTAGAGAAAATTCCTAACCGGTTTCTTAATAGTAAAAGAAAATTCGAGAAACTCTCTTGCCTGTTTGGCAAGATTCCTTATTCTCTTTACAGAAAAAAGGCGAGAAAACTCAGGGAAACCTTTGTAAAGAAAGGATATTTGTATTCTGCAATACGAACAGGACTTAGTGAAGCGACAGCTCTGGAATGGCTTGGCAAACCCGTAGAGCAATTGGGATTGATTCAGGAGTTAAAAAAAAGTCTTACTGTAAATAAAAGACGAGTGAATTTTCCCTTTATATTTACCCTTAACATATTAGAAGGCATTGCGTACGCCATATTACTTGAACCGAGAAAAGCCATATTGTCACTGAGAAAATGTCAGAGATTCAAACGAAATTTCTATAATGCATCCGTTCCATATGACATTGCAGTACTCTATTCATTTTTAGGATATTACAGGGAGATGGGAGATTTGATAGAGATGGCATTGCCAATGGCTGATGTAGATGAAAAAGAAATACTGATGAGTACACTTTCCTATGTAAAAAGTAATGAGGGGGATTATAAATCGAGTATAAGAATACTGAAAAATATTCGTTCTGGCGATGATACTATTACACTATTAATAAAAGCACAATGTTATATCGGTATGGGAAGGATTGAACAGGCAAGGGAATTAGCAGAGAGAGGTTTACTAAAAGCCAGAAAGATGGGAATTAAGGATTTTGTTAGTACAGCATCTTTAATTCTATCAGAGGTAAATTCAGCAATAAGAGAAAAACGAAAGGCACGACTTCTTCTTTCAAGATATATAGACCTCTTGAAAAAATCCAATCTTAATAGAGTAGTAGTATTGCGAGAAGTTATTCTTAACAGGTCTGCCATACCAGAAGGAGCAGAAAAAAACAGGACAATTCGCCTTGCTTTACTCTTAAGGAATGCGGCTTATTCTAACAAAATATCCGATTACAGAAAGGCATATCAATTTGCAAATAGATATAATCTGCTTGGCTTTTTTCACCGACTTGTGCTTCTTATTCCGGATCCTGTGCTCATGATGCTTGAAAAAGGAAAGGATACAGGCCTTCCCAGGGCTTTACTGAACCTGCCTGTTTTTAGAAAAGAGATACCTGTCTATTCGGTTAAGTTTCTTGGTCACCTTGTTGTTTATAAGAATCAAAAATATCTGAGGGATCACCCCGTTAGAAAAAAGACACAAGCTGCTTCATCAAACAAATTCAGCTTTGAACGTAGCATATCTTTGGCTTCCAGAGTAAGACGGAAGTCTTCTAACGGGGTGAAATTATCAACAAAGGAAACCTCCTTCTTAATTTATCTTGCTTTATCAAAGAATAAAAGCATATCCCTTGACAGGATATACAAAAATTTCTGGCATGATAGCAAGCATTCTTCAAGGAACCTTGCCCATCTACTTGTAAGGATAAGAAAAGCGTTGAGATTACCTTCACATTACCTTTATGTCAAAGAGAACAGACTCTTTTTTGACTGCTACTTTACAACAGATTACGGGGAGTATACAGAACATCTTGCACAGGCGAAGGCACTTTTGCTGGCAGGGGAATGGGCGTTTGCCAGGAGAGAGTATTTTCGAGCATTCAAGTTGTTTCGCGGCAAACCATTCAGGAAGATATATGATGACTGGTCTGAGGATAAGAGGCTTGAAATACTATTTGCTTATGAGACCGAAGTTCTTTCTTTTGCAAAAGAACTCAGAGCAAGGGGTAGAAGGTATGAGGCAGAAAAACTACTGAAAAAAGCAAAGAAGATAATTCCATATTTAGACTTCAGACTAAAGACAGGTTAGGAATAGTTTGAAGAAGTCTTGGATACGGAACAACTACGATACAGTGATTTTTAATTCAGATTTTTATTTTTGGAATTTATTCTGTAAAAGAACTATATAGATTCTTGTAAGGTTTCGTAAAACGAGTCTGCTGATATGAGGATTCTCAATTATAAGAAAATTTTTGCCCAATGGGTGGAATCTAAGAGACTATTGAAGGAAACTGGGGTGATTATTCCTGTTTGGAAAAATTGAATGCAGTGGTTGGCATTGCCGAATATTTTCCAGAGCAGCATGGTAATGAATTTAGTGTTTCAATTTCACCAAATCCGTTCAGAAATTTAACAGCTATCACATTTAGCACAGGGCAAAGCGTTCCGCCCGGGCAGGGCGAGAATCCTCGTCTTTCAGACGGGACAGAGCACATGACGTTACAGATATATGATGTGAGCGGTAGTTGGTAAAAGATTTCCGCATTACGCCTGATGCCCTACTCCCTACGCAGATTAGCTTGGTCTGGTACAGACCAGGCTAATCGCCAACTGCCCAGCGGCGTTTATATCTTGAAATTTTCTATCGGGGATTACAAAGAAATCAGAAAATTACTTTTGGTAAGGTAACAGGTTTTCGATTTTAACAAAGGGTAAAGAAAGGACAGACTATATGTCTGCCCTTTCTTTATTTTTTAGATTTCAATATAGTTTATTTAACGATTACGAGTTTTCCAACTTTGTTCTGCCATGGTGATTCAAGCGAGTAGAAGTAGACACCAGCATTTAGTTTTGAAGTCCATGTGATTTCGTGAGTACCTGCCGAAAGTCTGCTCATTATTGGTGTGTCAATCAATCTTCCAGATACATCGTATATGCGCAGGGTAATTACACCATCATTTGGGAGCGCTAAATTAAAAATAGGTTTTCCTCTAGCAGGATTGCTATTTAAGCCAAAGGAGAAGATTTTAGGTATTGATGCAATTTCAAAAATTCCAGTAGAATTTGCGATAAACCAGAAATAATTTGTTGGTGCTCCGGTTGGATCGGTTACAACATTTCCCGGATCAGCATTATCGATTGCCTCAATATAATAGCGTACTGTATCATCGGGATTTGCAACAGGAGGTATTGAATCCAAATACCAGTCAGGTGAACCTGCTACATACATTGTTGTTGAAATCCAATCAGGGTCTTCATTCCTTTTGTAATAAAGAATCACTGAATCCACATCTGACAGATTGTCTGTAACCTTGGTTCTGATTTCAAATGGACCCGCATATGAAGTATCAATCCAGACAGTTGTAGATTCAATAACAGGTGGTGTTATATCAACACCAAAACTGTCAGGCTGAGCATAGGCTCCCTGATTACCTGCCAGGTCGTATGCCTTGACGCGCCAGTAATAGAAGTTTTCACTTAAAGAAATAGTGGTCGATGTTGATGTTAGGGTGTCTATAACCAGTGGTGAGGTAAAGGTTGTCGTGGTGTCGACCTGGAGGATATAGCAAATGGGTGCGTCCAAATTCTGCGGAAGGGTTCCTTTGTCAATGATTGCGATTTTCTTCTCTTTCTTGTCAGGAGATGAGCGTTTTGTTATATCTTTGGATTCCGTGGATAATTTTTCATGTTTTTTGCGTTTGCTGATAGCTATTACAGTTGTCCATTCAAAATCTACAAGGATATCGCTAAAATAGACACCATTTATTGGCGAAATAAGCGCAGGAACTGAAGGTGACTGGGTATCAACCTCAAATTGCCAGGTTACTGAGAATGTGCCTTCGTTGTTTGCAATATCTACTGCCTTCACGTGCCAGAAATAAGTAGTATCAGAAAGGACTGTTGTGAATGTCGTGTCAACCAGGGTTGTTTCAACCAACCCTTGTGTGAAGCTGCTGTTCAGGGCATATTGGAGAACATAACGGTCTATACCACTAACATTGTCATTTGCCTCATGCCAGATGAAATTCACAGTACTATTATTCAAATAACTACTATCAGCTGGTGAAATCAGATTCACAATAGAAGGCGGGGTTGTATCAATAACAACTGTCCAGGTCTCATTAGATTGTCGTGAGTTATTGGCACTATCATATGCAACTACATACCAGTCATTATAACCTTCATCCAGGTCATAATCTGCGGTCCATGTTGTGTCAGTGCCTGTATGCCTTAAAGTTCCTTGTATATAGATTCTGTAATCCTTAAGCCCACTTCCTGCATCAACTGTTGATTCCCAGACAAAGGTTGGTCTTGGCATAGAAAAGAGCGTAGAATCTGATGGAGAAATAAGGCTGAATGGTTCAGGCGGCACAGTCTCTACACCTGTAAGATTACCAATCTCCCAATCGAGTAGTGCCGGGTCATTAGGTGCATCTGTGGTCTTACGGTAAAACAACCCAGCCAGACGTAGTATATTATATGTCAGTGTATCCAATCCAGAAAGATCAACATTATCACTCGCAAATGTGGTGTAGAACCCAGTAGAGTTGCCTGGTAAATCACTATCAGGTACTAATTGCCAGGCTCCATTATAATATTCGATTTGTAAGCCAATTGAATCCTGTGCATCTGCTTTATGCCAGACTGCATAACCCCAATGCTGGCGTGCATAGGTAGTGGATAAATCATTATAATTAGCTTCTACTCCTGTTAATGTTCCCTGGTCATTTGATAAAGAGTATGAATAGCTTACAATCACATTGTCGCAGGCACAGGCATATCCCCAGTGTGATGAAGATGTTTCATCATGATACATCCATTCGAACTGGACAGAATCTGCCGGCATATAGGAAGTCAAATCGATTGTTGCAGTTCCACTGGAACTTGATGTATAGGTTGCAATGGTATTCCAAGTACCCCAGGTGCCATTAAAGAATCGTGCTTTTACTTCATATGTCTCACCACTTTGGTAAACTCGAAAACCATAACCATATTGAATCTCAAAATTCTCAGCATTAGCAGGGATATAAATTGAAGGAGAAATCAATTCTTCATTGTAATTAATGATTCCATTTCCTGCATCGTCATCAGAATAATAGGCATAACTATTTCCATTACTGGGTGGAGCATAAGAACCCATGTCACTCGTTGTGCCAACCTGCCACTCGTAGCCGTCGCTATTACCGTCTATAACGCTCCAGTTAGGTGGCAAACCAGACTGGAAATCTTCCTCAAGAATCGTATCCACAATTGTCTGACCGGTTGGAACAAGAATTACACTGTCGCCCTGAATGAGTGTTCCATTAAAAGTATTAAAGTCAAACTGAGCAGATGTGGTTTGGAACCAAGAACAGGTATTTGCTGGTAGAACTATACCTATGGTGAGTGATCTTTTAATTGTGTATACTGTCCAGATACT
>JAGMEL010000263.1 GCA_023128195.1 Caldifarciminota bacterium
CCTGTGCGGGATATGATGTTCAGGGAGGATCATGTGGACGCTTATCTGAGTGTGATTGGGGAGCCGCATGCTTTGAGGGAGACCTTTAACTTCTGTACGGGCCGGGGTTTGAGTATCGCTGAGTTTGTGGAGATATGCCGAGAGGCCACGGATTATAAGGGGGAGGTTGAGTGGTACACGGTTCCGGTGAGGCCGCTGGATATTGATCGGCTTGTCGGTGATCCGGGTAAGGCGGGGCGGGTGCTGGGCTGGGAGGCTGGATGGAGCGTCGAGAGGGGGGTCGAGTGGATGGTGGATTACTGGCACGGGAAACTAACTCAATAGTTTTATATAACACACCCAATCAAGGTTGATTAGGTGTGAGTAAGTGAAGACGAGATATATTCTTTATGTACACGGTGAAGAACCTGATGAACGCTATGTTTTCTGTTCGACATCCAGCCGAGAGATGCTTCATATGTGCTTAAACAAGGCTATTTTTGTAGGATATAATACGTTAAGCATTAAAGTGGAGACTGAGTGAAGCAGAGAGCGGGGTGTTGGGTGGATGGTTGGGTATTGGCGCGGTCAGCCAACCCAATAACCTATTATAATACTAGTTCCATTATAGACCTATGAAAAAGACGAGTATTCAAATATCTGAGGATATGTGGCGTAAACTTCAAGCTATGAAGGAAGTAGGGGATACTTTTGATGATGTTATTGATCGAATAATTAGACGTAACCAGATACAATTTCCAACTTGGTTCAGATCAGAAATCGAACAAATACGTGAATATTTATCAAGTCTAACACGGATAGCAAAGGTGCCATAATTATGGATGATGCCTACATATTAATAGATAATGTAAAACAGCCTGTACGATATATTGGTCTCAAAATATGTGAAGATGGATGGTTAATTAAAACAGTGTGTTTGATTAATTTTAATCAATATTCTAAAGATCAAAATATCCAAAAATTTATCCATAAAATAATGAAATCAAAAACAAAGTTAGAACCCTCTATTTCAAAAAATATTATTGAGGATATACCAAGTGAACCACTAGCCCTCCAGAAACAACTCCAGCAGGTGCTACAATTAGTCAGTGAGATGGAAGCGATATATGGAATCGCTCCCGAAGATGAACTTTACGACGCTCTTCAGAGATATCCCGGTATCGGCAGAGCTGAGGCCGCACATCTCATCGCGGTTCTTATGAAGGAGGGTCTCATCTATTTGAGAAGACTTGGTCAGTATAAAACAACTTTACCAATAAAAGTTAAAGAAAAAGAGATAATGTTTACTGAAGGTAGTAAAAATCCAGGTAATACCACTAAAAAATATATGAATAAAATAAAAATTTTATTGTCTGACTCAAATTTCATTGCAATAATTAAAGGATATACAAATTATTATGAAATAAGAGATAATGAAACAATTTATATTATTTTAAAAATAGATATTAATAATAACAAAAATAAATATATTCCTCAATCACCAACAACAATGCATAAAACTAAATTTACTGAAATATATGACCAACTTATCCACCTTGAAGTATTACCAGAAACACAAAAAACCATATCTTGGTCTATTGGGATAACAAGGATATATGATTGGTATAAAATAGCAATGGCTTTAAATATAATAGAAAGTTGGATTCATAAAAATTTATTAAATATGCGATGGTCTGATGAAGAAATACTTAGACAAAATACATTAAAAAATATAGATGACCATAATATTCGTTCCTCTGATTTCGTTGATGTCCCTAAAACCGCATGGGAACAAAAATATAGTGTGTAATTACAC
>JAGMEL010000264.1 GCA_023128195.1 Caldifarciminota bacterium
TTATAATTGATGATTGTAGATTTCGGATTTCAGATTGATGATTGTAGATTTCATATGGTAAATTTACAGAATAGATGAAGGGAAAAATTAATTTAAAATTTTAAATTTACAATATGCAATTCCATAAGGGGGTGTAATGCTTTTAAAAATATCTGAGTTCCTAAAGCCCAAGGCAATCATGATGGAAATAAAATCCAGAGAAAAGCTTGCGGCAATAAAGGAAATGGTCGATCATATAGTTGCAAATAAATTTGTTGAGGATCGTGAGAAATTTCTTAAGGCTTTAGGAAAGAGAGAAAATCTTGAATCTACAGGTATTGGGGATGGGATTGCTATTCCCCATGCCCTAACCAATGCGGTTAAAGATCTTGTTTTGGCATTTGCGCGTTCAAGCGAAGGAGTTGATTTTTCCGCAATTGATGGAAAACCATCACATCTTATCTTTCTTATTGCCTCGTCCGAAGATAAAAAATCCGAATATATTATGTCGTTGGCTAAACTTTCAAGGTTATTGCGGAAACAGCAGGTGCGTGAGCAGTTGAAAAATGCAGATAGCCCCAAGGAAATTTTGGATATCATAAAGAAAAATGAATAATGAAAAGCGTAGGATGTAGAGTGTATTGCGCAAAACGTTTGTTAGCAACGGGTATGTTATTGTTAGTTCCTATATTCATCTTTGCCAATAAAATTCTTATTCCAATGGACGTAACGCAGATTGATCATTTAAAGGCATATGGGATAGCTTATCGTGCCCTTGTGATTGGGGTTAATGTAGAATGGTTATTGAATTACCGGAGTGGTTCTTTCCTGATGGATTATGACAAAAGCATTGAGAAGGATTGTGCTATGAACAGTGTTTTATGGGAGGTTATAACACCGGATAAGATATTAGCTATTTACCAAACAATCGAAGCGAACAACATGGAGACGATTTTCCTTGAAAAGGCACCAAAAATCGTTGTCTATATCCCTGGAAATTTTGAACCATGGGACGACGCGGTGACACTTGCATTAGAATATGCGAAAATCCCTTATGATCAGGTATGGGATGAGGATGTCCTGAAAGGAAATTTAATGAAGTATGACTGGCTTCATCTCCATCATGAGGATTTCACTGGGCAATATGGGAAATTTTATGCCAGTTACAGGAATACAGATTGGTACAAAGAAGAGGTAAGGACAAACGAAGAAATGGCAAAAAGATTGGGATTTAATAAGGTTTCAAAAATGAAATGGGCTGTAGCACTGGTAATAAAAAATTATATAGAAAAAGGTGGATTCCTGTTTTCAATGTGTTCTGCCTGTGATACATATGACGTTGGATTTGCTGCACATAATACTGATATATGCCATAGTGTCTATGATGGTGACCCATATGATGCGAATGCCAATAGCAAATTAGATTTTTCTCAGTGTTTGGCATTTGAAAATTTTCAGGTGATACTCAACCCGTTTCAATATGAACATTCAACAATCGATGTGACGCTCGAGGCGGTAGCGCGTGGTCCAAAAACTTATTTTTCTCTGTTTGATTTTTCAGCGAAGTTCGACCCAGTACCCTGTATGCTTGTTCAGAACCATACTGCATTGGTAAAGGAGTATTTGGGGCAATGCTCAGGTTTTAGAAGAAATACGATCAAACCATCGGTTTTGATTTTAGCAGAGGTAAGCGGAACCGAAGAGGTTAAATACCTGCATGGTAATTTAGGAAAAGGGACATTTACTTACCTTGCCGGACATGACCCCGAGGACTATCAACATTTTGTTGGTGATCCACCGACTGAGTTGAAATATCATAAAAATTCCCCCGGGTATCGGTTGATTCTTAACAATGTTCTTTTTCCTGCTGCAAGGAAAAAGGAGCAAAAAACATAACCACCTCTAAATTTATAATTCCTGTAACAGAATTAGAAGGAGAAACATTTTTTGAATTTAATGAATTAGAGCCCGCCGAACTTAAATTAGAAATCGATGTTGTCAGAAAATTTAAGCAGGTTGATGCAAGAATAAAAATTTGTAGTTCTGCAATTGGATTAAATGCAGATTTCAATGTACACTTCATTGCTGATTTAATATGTGCTCGCTGTTTAGATACATTTTCCAAAGAGTTTAAAGCGCGGTTACATTTCGAGTATATTGAAGGTAGAGATCCTCATGCAAATGTTGAAAAGGTAAATCTGGCAACAACAGACGTCGATAGAATTTACTACACTGGTTCACGTATTGATTTAAGTATTGGAATACGAGAGGCAATTGTGCTCTCTGTTCCTATAGCACAATTATGTAAGGATAATTGTCGTGGTTTGTGTCCGGTCTGTGGTAAAAATAAGAATAAAGAAAAATGCGACTGTAAAATTGAAAAAGTAGGTCTTTTTATACCAATTCCTAAGAAGAAAAAAGGTAAAACAAAAAGGGCTAAGAAAAAATGATTGTTCTTTTGTTCGTTTCGATACTTTCTATTGACAGTATTTTAACACCGCCAGAACTCAGTAATGCGCAATATGGTATTTGTGTTTTAGACCTCAGCAATGATCGCGTAGTGTATGTACGAAATAGTCAGAAGCTGCTCGTTCCGGCATCTAATATGAAGATTATTACAACAGGTGCAAGTTTATGTTTTCTTGGCCCGGAATATCGTTTTAAGACCATGCTTGCGATCAACGGCAAGATAAAAAAGAATAAACTACACGGTGATATTATAATTACCGGGGGCGGCGATCCCACATTCAGCCTGGAGAATCTGGAACAGTTTGTTTTAACTATTAAAAAACACAAGATCAAAGAAATTACCGGTAATATTATCTTAGATGACAGTTATTTTACGGACATTAGTTTAAATGGTAATTCATTTACATTTGAGAGACTGCCGATAGGATGGGCATGGCATTATCTGGATGCACGTTATGCACCGGAGATTTCGGCGCTTTCAATGAATAAGAATTGTGTCAACGTAAAGATGAAATCGACTAAACCTGGGGATTATGCAGACGTTACAATCGAGCCTGAAACAGATTATGTCCGATTGATCAATAACATGATAACCAAGCAAGGCGAAGATAGTATTATTATTTTGCGCAGGCCAGAAGCGAATGTAATTTATGTTGATGGTGGAATTGGTGAGAATCATAAAAAAGATATTGAGGTTACAGTAAAAGATCCTGCGATGTTTATGGGACAATACTTTAAAGAAAGATTGTTATATACAAATATAAAACTTCATGGTAATGTCTTAAAGAAGAGTGATACAAAATTTTCTACAACAGATAGCTCAAATGCTGGAATTATTATTGATTCAGTAATATCCGTATCTCTCATTGAGATTTTAAAGGAAACTAATATTGAGAGTGTGAATCTTTACGCTGAGATATTGGTTAAAACCCTCGGTGCCCGTTACTATGAAGAAGGTAGTTTTAGAGCAGGCATACGAGTGTTGAAGAGATTTCTGAGAATGTGTGGTGTAGATACCAATGCAGTATCATTATGGGATGGTTCTGGATTATCGAGGCATAATCTGGTCTCGCCTTATCAATTAGCCCTTGTTTTGCGTTTTATGTACCGCAGCAAATTTTCTGGAACATTTTACGAACTATTACCAAAAGCTGGTGTAGGAACATTGGAATACAGATTCAATGATTTTGAAGGTATCATGCGTGCCAAGACAGGATCATTACATGCGGTCACTTGTCTTTCTGGATATTTATGTATTGATGAGACTGATTACTGTTTTTCAATGATGTTCAACAACTTCACGTGCAAAAGAAAAAGAATAGAACAAATACAGGAGCAGATAATTCGGGTAATAGAAGGACAGCTAAGCACAAAAAATAATGTCAAATTACTAATGATAAATGTCAAATGAATTCTAAATGCTTAATGTCAAAATATCAAAAGAAGGATTTTGAAAAATTTTTTAGGTATTTAGGAATTTAGGTGTTTAGGTATTTGATTTATTTAGAGATCTATGATAAAACGAAGATATAATTTTAAGGAAGGTCGTCTCATTCCCAGAAAAAAACACAGTAAGCCATTTCGTTTTGTTGGTCTAGGTGTTATTATAATGGCAGTCATTATATTTATTCTTTATAAATTGATGGTGAAATAAGACGACGGAATGGCTAATGTTTTTGACCTTCATTGTGATACGCCACATAATATAGATAAGAAGAAGTTTAATCATATAATACCCGAGAAATTATATGAGCAAAACTATTTCGGAGCAGTATTCGCGCACTTCATAGTCCCAAAAGCAAAATATCCATTTGTTGATGCAGTTAGATTGGTTTCAACAACAATGGCTTATGTGAATAAGAAGAAAAAAATGCAAATTGTCGATTCTTACAGAAAGCTTGATAAAAAAAAGGTTAATATAATATTGGGGGTTGAGGGTGGACATATCTTTGATAATACATTTAAACAGATTGAGGCTCTTTATGATTTAGGAGTGAGGGTATTTACCTTAACCTGGAACAATTCAAATAAACTTGCCCATTCTGCCCTGGAGGCAGATAAAAAGGGTATTACAAAAAAGGGCAAGGAGTTTTTTAAGGAATTGAAGAATTATAATATAATAATAGATCTTTCCCATGCTTCTACAAAGACTGTGCTTGATGTTTGCGAGGTCTGTGAGAATCAGATTATTGCATCACATTCCTGTGTCAGGGTATTAAATCCATCATTTTTGAGAAATATTGATGATAGAGCAATAAAAGCAATTGCTGAAAAAGAAGGGGTAGTTGGAATTAATTTCTCACAGTATCATCTGGGTGGACATAGTGTTATTGACCATCTTGATTATCTTAAAGACAATTTTGGTATAGATGTACCGGCAATAGGCAGTGATTTTGATGGTATTAATGATGCGGTGATTAAAAATCCATCAGGTGTAAAGGATTTGGAAAAAGAATTATTGAAAAAGGGCTATAAAAAGTCAGACGTAGAAAAAATATTCAGCGGGAATTTTATGAGAATACTGAAAAAGAGCGTAATGCGTAGAGAGTGAAGCGTAGGGTGGAGGAAGTGCCCCGAGTCAGAATAGAAAAGCGGGCAGGAAGTAAGAAGCAAGATCTCCCGCTCTACGGGATCCTCGATTTTCTTATATAAAGAATTAATATGATAAATCGGGACAAGAAGTAAGAAGTAAGATCCAAGAAGTAAGAAGTAAGAAGTAAGAAGTAAGAAGCAAGAATCAAGAAGTAAGAAGCAGGAAGTAAGAAGCAAGAAGCAAGAAGTAAGAAGCAGGAAGTAAGAAGTAAGAAGCAAGAAGCAAGAAGTAAGATCCAAGAAGTAAGAAGTAAGAAGCAAGAAGCAAGAAGTAAGAAGTAAGATCCAAGAAGTAAGAATTTTATGGGGAATTTGGATTTAAATATTTGATATTATTTGGAATTTGGTGCTTGGGATTTGTTTTATTCCTCGCCTTGCGAGGAAATGGAGGTGAGCGGACTCGAACCGCTGACCTGTGCGTTGCAAACGCACTGCTCTCCCAACTGAGCTACACCCCCTGTTTTATATGGTTATTGGGTTAGGGGTAAGAAGGTGGAAATTATGTATCCCGCATCCAAACCCATGCCCATGGACTATCTTTCAGAATCTTCCGAAATTCAAATCTAAGCCAAAGGATTCAAATAGTGTTACCTCTTCGTCAAACAACCTTTCTCCATTCAAATGAAAATCAAGAGAGAATTCTCTGATGCGTATACTTATTCCAGGTTCAATTTGCCATTCAGGCGATTCAAAACCATTAATGAAATTTTCTTTAATTCCAAAGAGCAGGGCAATTTTTTTAGTCATTGGTAGTTCCAGACCTGCATAGATATGTGTGTAATCATTTTCTATATCGCCACGACTGAAATCATATTCTGCGATGAAATAGACAAAACCTTCATTGAGGATGAGGCGTTGTAGCATTAAACCGATCCTATGTCTATTATATTCATAAGGTTCTTGAACATGATCGAATGTATACTTCGGCACAATCATAAAATCTCCCTTCCTTTTCGAGAGACGTAGATTGAATTTGTACCATTCTCCATTTACTGCATCGCTTACGAGAAAGGAAATGTCAAAACGTTTGCTAAAATAAGTACGTCCAACGCTAATACCGAATCTTATATGGTCCTTGACCGGTGAGCCAGATATGCCGATATTAAACTTACGAAGATTTATTCCATACCCGATATTAAACCCACTACCAGGTACTGCATTTTGCCAGCAAGCCAGTGCTCCGTATTTTATGTCAGGCGTAAGAATAATACCATAATTCCCGGATTCTGCTGTGATGTCACCGTAAAGGTTGTTCTCATATGCGGCTATTTGGTGTGGATAAATGTCAATATTTACCAGGTCATCGATGTAATCACCAGCCATAAATATGCCCATTCTTGTCTGATTAGCCCAGGCCAAGTTCACTGCGAAAAAACAGACAATGCTTATATAAATTATTTTCTTCATGAGTCGATTATATTCAGCAGTTTTAAAAAGTCAAGAGAACGGTTTTAATCAGAAATAATCTACCCGAAAGAGGTTGTTTAATCATAAATGGTATTTTGCGTAGATCTTGGCTTGTCAGGAGAAAAAAATGGGTTATCCTCTGAATGTTTATGTTCATTTTTG
>JAGMEL010000265.1 GCA_023128195.1 Caldifarciminota bacterium
AGTCTAACGAAGTTAGAGAGAGGAACGAAGTGAGAGGAATTTCTTGAGAGGCACCGTTCTTTACATATTCCTGGAATAGATCTAATTGCTGGGTCAAAAGTATTTATGCATTATCCCATTCTTCAATACTAATTTTTGCCTGTCGAAGAATTTCTTTTACAAGACTAATAGAAACATCACTACTTTTATGCGGATTGGGGATTCTGATTTTCTTTTCTCCTTTTACCATGAATTGATGCTTACCTCCTGAGTATGGACCACGATATCCTAGTGATCTAAACTTTCTTATTAACTTTCGTCGTGAAATAACAGAAAGCAACTAACCTGCCTCAACTTTCTCAATCTTTAATTCTGTACCTTCTAGCACGGGTACTGTGTCATGGTCCCGAATTTTCAAAATTAACCACTCTTCTAAAACTTCCATCAGTTCTCTACGACAATCTTCAACATTTTTTCCGTTGGCCCAGATACCTTGAAATCCGGGAATTTCAGCGAACCAAGTACCATCATCTAAAATTTTATATACTGCTAATTCTAAAGCCTTTTGGATGTATTCGGTTAACATTGTATCTCCTTTAATTATTCTATTCAATTAAAAAGAAAAATCAAGGTTCAAAACCTACGTTCCCCAAAATACAACAAAAAAGCCCCATCTATGGGCTTTATCTTAATGACTTAATGACCAGATAACTAAATGACAATCATTACTTTATCAATTTTGTCCTTTTTGCTAACAATGACAAAAGAAAATTGGGGAAGACTATTTGTCTTTTTAATCTTTTTGTTTCTTTTACGAATCTATACAACCATTCCGCTTTTGCGCAAAAGCGAAATGTCAATTGTTGATGATGATGTTGATGACTTTTTGGTTGATAGACAGACGTTTGTCGCGGTTTAACCAATATTCGGCGATTGCATTAGTTATTGAACTCTTGACTAATCCAACATTTTCCAGAATTTTCAAGTTTCTGCACGCCGTTGCCTCTGGTACATCCATCAAGTCGGAAATATCTCTCAAGGGCATTCTTCCTTTTGCAAATAACAATTTGATCAATCTTATCCTCTTGTCATGAGCAACAGCCTTAAAAATTCTCAGTTTTATATCCATGCTTACCCGTTTCCACCCCGCACTTTTATAGAGAACTTGTAAGTCTCCTCATACATATTTAAAAAGTGCGGGGTGGAATATTCTTATTCAATAAATATTCTATTCTTTTGTGATGTAAGAGTTGCCGATTGCCAGGGCATCGAGGCCTGAATTTACAAATCCCGTTAGAGAACTCCATCCTGCAACCGTAATGCGCCAAAACCGGTATTAAACCACCCACCGCTTTATTCGAAAATAACCCCCGATTATCATCGAAATTTTTCTCTAACGGGACAAAGGTCTCCAGAGCATCTTTTGGAGAACAGACTATGGGTTGACCATGCCAGATAGGCACTCATTCATTCATGCTCTATCTCCCTTCGGGCAGCCCTTATTATCAAAAGAGCTGGGTCGTATTGTACTTACACCTATCTGAGTCCAGCCTTTTATCTGAAGGATAAGGGGCTGTTGGAAATTCAATTTATTGAAATTCCAATACGATAGATTAAAAGAAGTGTTTAGCACGCCACCTACCCCAGTTATCTCTTCAAATGTTTTTAATACTTTATGATATCCAGGATTCCAATTCTTTCTAACGACCTGGGGACGTGCCGTAAGATCATATGGATGAAGAGCAGCAATTAAATCAGTATGTGCCTTTGATTTTGTTGGAAACGCCATTATCATGTACGGTGCATAGAAATTTTTGGGATTAACAATATAATCCTTAGCCCGTTCTTCAAGTATTGATGGAGCAAAAGGCATCCAAAAATCACGATTTTTTATTGCTTCGTTTTTGTAATTTAGAATAGGGATTATATAATTTCTAATATCTTCTTGCGATAATCTATTAGGGTACGAAATTCTTTCAAAAAACTCAAACCAAGAAGTCCTTCAATCCCAACTACTTCTGGAATGTTATGACATATAACTTCAACATTCTTAACTGCAATATCCTTTACTGTTATTTTTTTGACCTTTAATAGTGGTACTTCAATGATGCCGTTGGCAGTGACAATAGAGGTTCTTTTTAGTGAACCAGCAGGGTCATATCCTATATCTTTAGCAATATCCCATGAGATCATAGTGTAGGCTGCACCTGTATCCAAAATCATATCAATTTCCCTGAAGGTTTTAGGTCCTTCTATTTTTACTCGTGGTATTACTATAGGTATTTTTAACGATTGTTGCATCTAAAACATTACAGCATATCCTGACTTAACCAAAGGCCCTGAGTAAGTTATATATACTCCTTTAGTTCTTTTCCTTCGTAAAATTACATGAAGTGTACGGCGGTCAGGATGATGAAAAACCAATTTCCCTTGAATACAACCATCTGATGTTTCCTTCATTACTTTAAAAGCAAGCCATTCATTTGGATATTTTTTCTTTATCTGGTTGAGATCTTTCATATAATATTATATTGATATTTAATTATGTGTCAACAGCGATTGGAATAAAAATCCCCCGAATCCCCCAGAGGCTTTCTGTCTTCAGCCTGTCGCAGATATCGCTATAGTATCGAGTAAGTCGAGATGAATGCAATGAGATGTCCCGTTAAACGACGTTGTACGGGGAATATAATATCTTCAACATAGTGTGTTCCTATTGCTTCACGATTCTTGTCATTGCGAGGCGAC
>JAGMEL010000266.1 GCA_023128195.1 Caldifarciminota bacterium
CAGATCGTTTCATTAATATATCCACCAAGTTAAACGCGCTCTGCTTGGGAAACACCAGTAGCGACCTTCCCTCGGTATCGCCCATAAGCTTCATGTACGTCACCACCGCCATGCTTTCCGGCGGCCCGACCAGCGCTACTACTTCCTTTAGGGGAACCCCTTTCACTTGCGGCACGGATATCATAATCTTTCTGCCGGCTAATTGTGAGAGGGCGTTAGCAGCATGGCCGGCCCCGATGGTGCCTACCTCTTTTAATGCATCAAGCTGTTCTGACGATAAACGCTTTACATCAATCATTTTATTTTTTAGCAATACGATCGATCGATTCTAAAACTCTTGATGGTTGAAATGGTTTAATGACATAATCTAATGCTCCAGCCTGTATCGCTTCCAGAACGACTGCCTGTTGCCCCATTGCTGAAACCATAAGAATTTTTGCCTCGGGATCGATCTTCTTTATCTCTTTAACTGCCTCAATACCGCTCATATCAGGCATAATAATATCCATCGTAACAAGACCGGGTTTTAATTCTTTATAACGTTCAACTGCCTCATTACCTGTCGATGCTTCACCACACACAGTATGTCCACCCTTCTCTAAAATATCACTAAGCATACGCCGCATAAACATCGCATCGTCTACTACCAAAACCCTCATGTATCCCCCTTATCATTGCATCCCTCATAAACACTATAAATATCAACACCATTACCTTTTTGTTCATATTTTATTCTATCCATGTTTATTGTATTAAATTTTAACTAAATGTCAAGATGAAAGATGAAGGTTTAGTCAGCTCTTAGATTTAAAGCCAAAGGTCCTTGTATAAAAAAAAGTGCCAGGACGCAGAATCGAACTGCGGACACCCGGATTTTCAGTCCGGTGCTCTACCAACTGAGCTATCCTGGCTTAATTGTACCATTTTATACAGAATATGGAAAATGTCAATAGCCTGGGAAATGCTTAACTCCAGCCCGCTTGGAACGGGCTTGGGTAAAAGTCCCTGCCTGAGGCAGACAGACAAAATACCTAAATCCTTACATCAAAAACTTTGGGTGGTGAAGATCGCAAACACTGAATCAGAAAACCCGGTAGGATGTAAGATATATTTATTATTTTTTGAAATCATTTGTGGGATTAATTTTATTTGTTTCTTTAATTGGCTGAATTTCATCCAGCTTTTCCTTTCCTAACCTTCCGTATCTTGAATTGCAATCAATCTTGATACATTTTTCAAAATAGCCTACTGCCTTTGTGAATTTGTATTTCTTCATTTCAGATAAACCTAAATAGTAATATGCTTCCTGCAAATTAGGACCTAATTTCAATGCCTCTTTAAAAAATTTAATTGCATCAAGGATCATTGAACGATCGTAATAAAGCAAACCTAAGTAGTAGTTTGCATAAAGAGCAGCCGTGCGATCTCTAGTCTGATTTACTACCTTGGTAAGATGTTCTATTGCCTCACCCCATACACCTTTTTTATAGCAGATATATCCAAGATTGTTTAATGCAAATGGATTGTCAGAATCGATAAGTAAAACCTGCTGCAAATATAACATAGCATTGTCATACAATTCTTTATTCATCAATGCAAGACTCATCAAACCCAAACCTTTAACATTTTTGCGGTCAATACTGAGAACCCTTTTGAGAACCTTAATTGCCTCATCATAATCTTCCATAACGATTAGATTCCATGCACGGTCAACTAATGTTGCAAGATCTAAATCAGCTGAAGTCTGGGATTTTATAAATGAATAAAATTTACCTGCCTCTGTTTGCGATGATTTCCTACAACTAAAATTATGGGCAATAATCCTCAATTCTTCCTTGGTTTGATTAAGAACCTTTAAGGAATTTGCGACATTCATGTATAGATTCTTGATCTCTTCTCTGATTGCCTGTGCCTCTTGAGGTTTAAATTGCTTAACTTTTCTCTTTAACTCTGCAATTAAGTTTTCTAAATTATTAAGTGTTTCCTTCATAATTATTTTTTTCTATAACATCGATAAACCTATTTTAAAAATGTCATTTTATTAAATCTAATTTTTTTAGAATTAACTCTAAACTCTCGGTATCAGATATTAGCAGAAAATACGCAATTACAGGATTTGTATCATCTCCAAAGTCAAATTCCGTTTCAATGCACAATATGAATTCATTCTCACGGTTAAATTTAAAAGAATCATTAGATAAAAGTGCCTTACCATTATCAATGGATATCCCTGGAACAGTAGGAGTAATTGTTAAACCCAATAGCTCACCGAGAGCATTCATATAAGAACAAGAAAGAATATTAGAAACTTCCTTTAATAATGACTCCTTGAATTCAGAGGGATTGTCCGGCTTCTCAGGTATTAACAATCCAAAAATGTCTTGTATCTCAGCGTACGGAAAAAGGATAAGGGTTCTACCGGTTAAATCACCAAGAAAATTAAGAAAAACAGAAGCGATAACATCATTGGAATCAGTAGTTTCTGACAGTATCTCATTTAATGTACCTGTAATAATCTTTGGTACACGAATCATAATCTTTTTACCTAATAATTTTGATAAAGCAGTGGCAGCATGACCACTACCGATGTTTGCAACCTCTTTTAATGCATCAAGTTGTACTTCGGACAGCCTTTTAACATTCATCATTCAACTCCTTGGTTCATATTTATTTATTCTAAAACTTAACTTCCAAATAGAAGGTCATTCTTTACCCACGATTCTCTCAATCGCCTCCAGTATTCTTGCAGACGGGAAGGGCTTAATAACATAATCTGCAGCTCCGGCTCTAACCACTTCATCGAGTATTGCCCTCTGCCCCATTGCTGATATAACCAAAATCTTTGCATCGGGGTCAATTTTTTTAATTTCTTTTATAGCTTCAGCACCGCTCATATCTGGCATAATAATATCCATTGTAGTAAGGTCTGGCTGACACTCCTTATATTTTTCTATTGCTTCTTTACCGGTTGTTGCTTCACCACAAACCACATGTCCAGCCTTTTCAAATATACCGTGCAGCATATGACGCATGAACAATGCGTCATCCACGATTAATATCTTCATTTTATCCTCCTTGTTATGTGTGTATCTGAGCTAATATTAGATGAAAAGATTCCTGAAAACATCCTTACTCAAGTTCTGATATCGGCGCAGCAAGGCTAATTCTAATGTGGATAGTCCTACCTCGATTATTATCCATATCCACTATTTTATTTAAATATGCTCGATCCACTAATAAGATAATAATCCAATATTGTAAACTAGCTATAAACAAGATGTAAATTTTCAGTGAAGAACATGCCTGATTGACAGGGCTGAGAAAATCGATATTATTAGTCTTGCGGAGGTAAAATGAAACGAGATTTTATATCAATTTTTGACCTGGGTAAACAAGAGATTTATGAAATATTTGAACTGACAAAAAAGCTTAAGGAATCACAAAAAAAAGGCATACAACACAAAATATTAAAAGACAAAACCCTGGTAATGATCTTTGAAAAACCATCCTTACGCACCAGGGTTACATTTGAGACTGGAATGACCCAGCTTGGCGGTCATGCAATATACCTTGCGCCAGCTGATATAAACTTAGGAAAACGTGAATCAGTGCCGGATGCAGCAAAAAATCTTTCAAGATGGGTTAACCTAATAATGGCACGTGTCTATGCTCATAAAACGGTTAAAGATTTGGCAAAAAGTGCTGTAATTCCAGTAATTAACGGTTTATGTGATATTGAACATCCATGCCAGATTATGTGCGATTTGTTTACTGTTATTGAAAAAAAGGACTCTTTAGAACAAATCACAATTGCCTATATTGGCGATGGTAATAATGTATGTAATTCGTTTATTGGTGCCTCTGCTTTGCTCGAATTCAACCTTAATATTGCAACGCCACAAGGGTATGAGCCAAATAAGGATTATTTAGCCAAAACCAAAACAGCAAACCTAACGCATGACCCAAAACAGGCTGTGGCAGATGCTGATATTATCTACACAGATGTTTGGACATCAATGGGTCAGGAACAAAGTGCCGAACAGAAAAAGGAAATCTTTAAACCTTTTCAGATAAATAACGAACTATTAAAATCCGCACAAAAAGATTATCTAATAATGCATTGCCTGCCTGCGCACCGTGGTGAAGAAATCACTGATGAGGTAATTGATGGACCGCGTTCAATTGTATTTGATCAAGCGGAAAACCGATTGCATATCCAGAAAGGAATTATGGTTTGGCTTTTAAAATAACGAAATAGAATTTATGGACTGGCATTGTAAAAGTATCGAAGATATATTTCAAACTCTGAGTTCATCTAAGCAGGGCTTATCTATAGAAGAAGCCAAAAAACGCATATTAAGTTATGGCCCCAACAAAATAAAAGAGGTCAAAAAGAGAACAGTTTTAGGAATGATTCTCGATCAATTCAAAGATTTTATGATATTGGTGCTGATTGCTGCGGCATTAGTCTCCGGTGTAATTGGTGAACCTAAAGATACCATAGCCATTTTGGTGATTGTAATTTTAAATGCAATTATCGGTTTTGTCCAGGAATACCGGGCTGAGAAAGCAATAGAGGCATTGAAGATGATGGCGGCACAAGTGGCAACAGTAATTAGAGATGGAGAACCAACCAGTATCCCTGCTTCTAATATTGTACCTGGTGACTTGGTATTACTTGAGGCTGGAAATATTGCGCCAGCTGACATAAGGCTTATCGAAGTCGCGTATCTTAAGATTGATGAATCGTCACTTACTGGAGAATCTGTGCCTGTAGAAAAACATACAAATCCTCTTCAGGACAAAAGTATACCCCTGGGTGATAGAAAAAACATGGCGTATAAAGGAACAATAGTCTCTTATGGTCGGGCAAATGGGGTCGTCGTCTCAACTGGAATGGACACAGAATTCGGAAAGATTGCCAAGATGCTTCAGGAACAAGTAGAAGTGAAAACGCCACTTCAAAAAAGACTCGCAAAGTTTGGGCAGAAATTGGCTATTGCAGTGCTTGCGATATGCGCCATAGTCTTTGGAGTTGGTTTTATCAGAGGGGAACCACCATTATTAATGTTTTTAACTGCTATTAGCCTCGCAGTCGCGGCAATTCCTGAGGCTTTACCAGCAGTCGTAACTATCTCACTCGCTATCGGCGCAAAAAAGCTGGTCAAACAGAATACCCTAATAAAAAAACTTCCGGCTGTAGAAACTCTTGGTTCTGTTACTTATATCTGCTCAGATAAGACCGGCACCTTAACTCAGGATGAAATGACAGTACGCCAAATCTACACCAATGTCAATTTAATCGATGTTACTGGAGTAGGCTATGAGCCAAAAGGGGAATTTCTCTTGAACGGGATGAGTTATGATCCAGGAGAGGATGCTCATCTGCAAGCCCTGCTGAATACATGCAGTCTATGCAATGATACTCATCTCGCTTTGGTTGAAGGTACGTGGCAGATTAAAGGGGACCCGACTGAAGGGGCATTGGCAGTTGTTGCCGCCAAAGCTAACATATGGCAGCATGAATCAAATAGCCAATTCCCTCGCATAGGTGAAGTGCCTTTCTCCTCAGAGAGGAAAAAGATGACCACTATTCATCAGACACTCGAAGATAAGGTCGCTTATTCTAAAGGAGCACCGGAGGTAATTCTCAACTCCTGTAGCCATATTTATAAGGACGGACAGGAAAAAGAGGTAACTGATGAAGACAAGAGAGCGGCTCTCAATATAGCCCAGACTATGGCCGGTGATGCTCTGCGCGTCTTGGGTATGGCTTATAAGCGCTTTCCTGAGGAGATTGAGTCAAGTGAAACTGCGGAGCAGGATATGGTCTTTGTCGGCCTAGCCGGCATGATTGACCCACCGCGGGAAGAAGTTAAGGAAGCAATAAAGCTATGTGAGCAAGCTGGCATAAAATCGGTGATGATAACTGGCGACCACAAATTAACAGCAGTGGCTATTGCCAAAGAATTAGGCTTACTCAAGGAAGGCGTTGCTCTGACTGGGGCTGAAATTGATAACTTGAGTGATGATGAGTTTGAAGTTTTGGTTGAAAAAATAGAAGTTTATGCCCGGGTTTCCCCAGCCCATAAGTTGCGTGTGGTAGAAGCTCTAACTAAAAAAGGACATGTAGTGGCTATGACTGGAGACGGGGTCAATGATGCTCCAGCTTTGAAGAAAGCTGATATTGGTGTGGCTATGGGCATCACCGGCACCGACGTC
>JAGMEL010000267.1 GCA_023128195.1 Caldifarciminota bacterium
AAAGCATAAGCGGCTGTAATAGCATGTACCGAAAAGAAGATTTGATAAAGGTGGGAGGGTTCAACGTTGCACTCGCCATCAATGAAGAGACAGAATTAAACAGAAGACTTATGAAACTTGGTAAGTTGTTATACACTCCAGATGCCATCGTATTACATAATCAGAATCGAAGTTTAAGAGATTTCGCAAAGAGGAACTATTTATTTGGATACGGAAGGGGAAAGAACAGATTGTGGGATTTGCAGATTATTCCTCCTATTATAGCTTTAATTACTCTCTTGTTTTTATTCGTATCGCTGAAGGCTTTTTTATTTATGATATTTCTGTATGCATCTGTTTTGCTTTGCTTTGACTTCAAAATCTTTATGAAAGCGAAAAAAGCTCAGTATTTGGTTTCAATTCCAACAGTTTTTATTATCGAGCACGTATCCTATACAGGAGGGTTCTGGATAGGAACAATGAAAAGCTTGGTAGGAAGGCAATAGGATGAAAATATGTTTTATAGGGATGGAAATAGTGCCATCGAAAGACGGAGCATTTATAGGTGGTTTAGTTAATAATGTAGTTAGATTAGCTAAAGGATTATCTAAAAAGGGACATGCTATTCACATAATCACTTCTGATACTAATAACGTTTTGCATAACAAAATTCTTTCTTTTGCGTGGGGGGAAATTTGTCCAATACCTATTCATAGCAGATATGGTTCTACAAAAAATAGTGCAGAATTTTTAATTAAGGTCATACCAAGAATATTAAGGGAACAGCGTGAGAAAAATTTTGATGTAATTCACTTTCATTCTGGATATTCCACTTTCGGTTTAGTTCCTACTTTATCCAATGTGTTTTTGAAAGTGCCAACCATTTTTACATTATACTCTCCAATCCAATCCAAGCCATTAAAAGACCGAAAAGGGATATATCAACGGCTTTCTTCTAAATTTTTTTCACGAATTTTTCTTTTCAATGCTGGAAAAATAACTGCTATAAGTAAAAACACTAAAAAATCACTTAAGGATATAGGTTTTGAAGAAGAGGATATAGTATTTACTCCACCCGTTATCGACACCGCCTTTTTTAATCCATTATTACCTAAACAACAAAAACGAGAGGAATTGGGAATACTGATGGAGGGACCAATGATTCTCTATTGCGGTAATTGGGCAATATGGAAAGGAGTAGATATACTAATAGAGGCAACGCCAGAACTCGTCAAGGAATACCCAGATATAAAACTTGTTACCGCTTGGGGAGAGGCGTATGACTGGTATGATGAACGAAAGGTAATGATTTCAAAAAAAATAAAGGAGCTTGGCTTGGATAAAAACGCAATAGAGTTAGGTATTGTAAAAGATATCGAAAAATTAATGGCAGCAAGTGATGTTTTTGTCGCCCCCTTCCGAAATACAGATGGAGTGGCTGACCAGCCAGTGTCAATATTAGAGGCAATGGCTTGCGGTAAACTAGTAATCGCTACTAATGTTGGTGGAATTCCAGAGATAGTCAAACATAAAGTAAATGGATTATTAATAGAGCCAAACAATGTTCATGTGCTTAAGAACGCTTTACTTTATATCTTGGAACATAAGAATGAAGCCAGGAAGATGGGTGAAAATGCTGCAAACTATGTAGCTGAAAATTATAGCGTGGATGTTGTCGTAGAAAAAATGGAGAGATTATACGAGGAGGTGATTTCGAATTATAGTGGCAATAAAAGGTGTTGATGGAAGTGGAAAAACGACACAGGCGAAGATGCTCGTTGACAGATTAAAGAAGAACGGATATGAAACAATGTATGTTCAACCTGTTTATGTTCTTTTAGATTTAATTCACTTGGGAAAGGAAGATAAAAATTCAGTCAGTCCAAGAAGAGCTCGTGTATCTGAGATTTCAAATAAAAAATTGTCTATAATGCGAAGAGCGTTAATGGGTTTATTTGGCTATCTATACGCATTAGTAACCTATATTTTTATAAAATTTACGAGCAGAAATAAAATAATAGTATGCGATAGATACTTTTACCAGTTTTTCTTCGACTTATTTGGGAATTGGAGTGAAAGTATAATCAAATTTTTTCCGAGACCGGACATTGCATTCTTTTTAGATGGCGATTTAGACCTTTTTTATTCACGAATGGATAACTCATTTGATGCATCAGTTAGTAGGGATTACTATTCAGAGGTAATTAATTTGTATAAGAAAATATCACAAAAATATGGTTTCGTTCAAATAGATGCAAACCTTA
>JAGMEL010000268.1 GCA_023128195.1 Caldifarciminota bacterium
TTTGCCAGAATTTTTTTATCTTCAACAATTCCTATTGCGGTCTCATCACAAGAAGTCTCTATACCAAGTGTAAGCATGGTTTATTGTAATCAAATAATTGAAATAATCAAGATTTGCTTAGTTTACAAAGTAAACTTTGATTCAAACAGATTTCAGTAGATGGAGCCAGGAAGGAAGACACGGAGATCTGGAGACAAGGTGAAACGGAGTATTGTGCATCCCAGTGGAATACTTCTTAGATTCCACCCCGTCCGCTAAGGCTACCACAATGGAATATAAGATTTCCATATGGCAAGCGGGACAGGCAGGACGAGTAGTGCAAAGGGCACAGCTCGAAAAGAATCCAAATATTCTACAGGAAGTTTGCCTTTATCAACATATAATTCCTGAATTGCAATGACTAAACAACGATGACTTTTCTCACGATATCCTTGTTTAAATATTAATGCCCGAGCTATATGAAACATAGCATAATAACCCTGGATAGTTGCCCATTTTGGGTCATCATCTTGCAACGAATCCTTAGCGCGCATTGAGTCATACTCTGCAGCTTTAAGTTCCTTTTCAATCATATTGGTCGTTGCTTTAAAGGGCGTCAATTTACGGCTGTCAATACAGCGTTGAAATTCGCTACTCACTTTTCTCCCACAATACAATACCTCGATTGATTTGATCGTACAAAGCAAAATCAGCTTCTTTGAGATTTGTATATTCTGTACTGTTCATTATTATAGGTACAATCTTTGGATTTTTACGGATCACTGCTCTAATTTTTTGTGAGTCATTAGACATAATAAAAAGATCAATATCGCTATCAGGTGTATTCTCACCACGAAAAGCGCTTCCGAAAAGGATAATACGCCGCACAATTACTCTGAGTTCTTTGATTAATGGATACAGTCTCATCATCGTCAGTAGTACTTTAATCTGTTTAACAACTGGATTCTTATCATTGACATTATAGAGCATCATTCGTCCCTTCTTCTCGACTAATATTAACTCATTTTCAAAAAGTTCACGCAGAACACGGCTGACAAAACCCAGACTAAGCTCTGTCTTTCGTGAGATCTGTCTCACATGATATTTCCCTTTGTTTTCAATGAGGAACTTCAGGACATTAAGCGAAGATTTATTGTTCATCAGCATGAACATATGTTCACCTCCATGAACACTTAAAGCATTTTGGATATATTTTCTGACTAAGCGGGGTCTTACTGCGTTCGATAGTATTTAGGACCGCCGCACTTTTAAGTTACCGAGCATAAAGAATGAATAAGTCTCTTCTTAAGGTGTCCTAACGCATTACCGTAATTCTTTAATTGTTTTTCTCGCTTCTGTGCATCGATCTTTGATTTGAAAGCCTCGTAGTATACTAATTCAAATGGTCGAAACCTACCTGTTGTATATGTACTACCAGCTGAATGTGATGATAATCTCTTTTTCAAATCAGATGTATAACCAATGTATACTTTGTTTTTGCACTTCTGACTCTTTAGTATATAAACGTAATGCATTCAAAAAGTGCGGGGTCTCACTTCGTTCGATAGTATTTGGGGTAGTATTTGTGGTAGTAATAATGATGATAATAGTAGTAGGAGGAGCGGGTTTTTGGGACTGCATTCATTATTAACCCGATGATGTTTGAATTTGATGTTAAAAGCATATCCCTCGCATATTCGAGTTCTTTGAATCCGGTCTTTCCATATTTTGCAGTTAAAAGAACTCCATCAACAAAATTAGCAATGTATGTGGCATCAGCAAAAAGAAGTAATGGAACACCGTCAATTATCACATAATCATAGTCTTTGCCTAATTCCGCAATTATCTTTCTCATTTCTTCTGATTCAAGAAAGACAAAAGGATTTGGAGGAATTTTGCCAGTGGGCACCAGCTCCAGTAAGGAACTGGTGAGTTTCGGAGAAACCCCATGTGGAGTAGCTTCGCCTCCACGGGGCAAGCTAGGTGGAATAGTTAAGGGGATTATTGTATTTTTTAGTTTTGTTTCGCCTTTCAGAATATCAAAAAGACCTTTTTTCTTATTTGATTTTGTTAGGTATGTAAGGTTTCCTCTTTTCTTTCTAAAATCTGTATCAATAATAATTACTTTTTTGTTAGACATACTGAGTACATGGCCGAGATTTGCGCTGATAAAGGTCTTGCCTTCTTCAGGACCGGCTGATGTAATGTATATGATCTTGTATTTTTTTTCTGGATGGGCAAAATCAAGATTTATTGATAATTTTCTGAATGCTTCAAATTCTGCTGAAGAAATATCTCCGTCTAAAATCGTAAACGTTTTGGTTTTTGGTGACGACACTATCGTGCTTGATATCAGTGATGTCAAAGTAGATAACAGTGATGAAAGACCCTTTTTGTGAGATTGCTTCGTTGCTTCGCTCC
>JAGMEL010000269.1 GCA_023128195.1 Caldifarciminota bacterium
TTAATATACCAAAATTTTCAGACATTGATTATCTCCCACCAACTTATTCTCTGAAACTTAAATACCTGACAAAAACTAATTTTTCTTTTGCCTTTGCAATACGTGGTAGAGAAACAGACTTACCTTTTTATAACGTTGGTTTGTCTTACTCGCCATATAAAATTATTACATTCGGTGCGGGCGTAAACACTGAGCCAATGTATTTTGAATATATGTTAAAACTCAATTTGGGCAATTTTATTTTAGATTATACTGGAAGTAATCACAGATACCTTGGATTATCGCATTATTTCAGCGTTGGTTTTAATCCATGATTGCTCTTCTGCTCCTCTTGATTTTATCTGACGAGGCTATGCTTTTCGAGATTGAAGAGGATAGGGATTTAGAAATTATTCTTAGGGATATGGAGTATTTAAAAAATAATCCAATTGATATAAACACAGCAGGTTTTGATGAATTCGCAAGGATACCATACCTTTCTATAAGCGATTGTTTAAAGATTGTAGAATATCGTGAGAAAAAAGGTCATTATAATGCCCTGAAGGATTTATTGAATATACCCGGGTTCGATGTTATCCTTCTCGATAGAATTAAGTACTTCATTACAGTTAAAAGGAAACCGTTTAAAATTGATAAGTTTACAACGAGGATGCGCCTTAAAAGTGAAATTCCTAAAAAAGAACTTTCTGAAAAGTACTATACAAAAACGAAATGCTCTTTTGACCGCTATACAATTTATCTTGTTACTGAGAAAGACCCTTATGAAAACTCATTTTTTGATTATTATTCCCCCGGTATAACAATCGGTCGGGGAACAAGACAATTTGTTTTGGGAAAGTATAATTTAGATTTAGGATCAGGTATTATGCTTTCGCCGCTCGGTTCATTTTTTTACTCTACTGATTTCCGTGTAATGATAAAAGAACGCGGTATAATTCCTTATACATCTGTTCTGGAAAATAGCGGATTTTTTGGCGCAGCATACTCTGATTCTCTTTTTTTAAAGTACACTCTTTTTTTCTCAAATCAAAAACTTGATGGTAGAATAGATTCATTAGGCGCTGCCCGTTCATTCGATGAATCAGGATATCATACGGATTCTCTTTCCCGGGACAGAAAGGATAGGATCAATGAAAAAATGTTCGGTTACGATATAAGATATCAGTTTTCCGATCTTTTGGTATCGAACAGGACGTATTGGTGTTCATACAATCCAGAGTTTGTTTGCAATGATTCATTTACAAAATTTTATGGTGGCAAGTTTTGGACCTCAGGTCTCGGGTTGAAATATTCCGGAGATTTTTTTGTTATGTTTTCAGAATGTGTCCGTTCTTTTAAAAATCGTATTGGTGGACTGTTCGGCTTCAGCGGTTACTTTGCTTATATTGATTTCAATCTTATCGGTAAATATTTCCCGGTTGGATTCTATTCGCCAAAGGGAGTCGAAGCCAGGGATGATTATATTGGTGGAACTGTCGATGTTAAACACCGTTCAAGGATAGCGAACCTTGGTTTAACCTTGACAATGGACAATAAAACCGAAGAGGATTCTATGAAATACAACTTAAGACTGAATTTTGAAAAGAAAATTGGTATTCTAAATGCAAAATTTCAGATGCGATGGCGCTATCTTGCGCAAACAAAAAATCTTTCTGGCTCAAGGGTTTTTCTTCGTATAAAGCCATTAAAGAATATCTTTATTGATCTGAGGCTCGAAGAGAAATATGTCTATAATGCAGATGGT
>JAGMEL010000027.1 GCA_023128195.1 Caldifarciminota bacterium
CCCCCTCGAGGGGGGAGGATAAAGGAGGGGGTGCAAGGAGGTTTTATGGTAAGAATTGTCGTGTGTTTGTTTTTAACACTCAATTTTATGACTGCCTGGACATATGATTACCGAGATAGATATGAGATTGCTTCGCCTCGACAAGTCGGGACTCGCAATGACGGGGTCGTGTTTGATTCATTGAGAAGCCTGCCGCCCCGTATGCGGGGGTTTGGGGATGAGGAGTATTTTAATGCATTTATCAAACCAAAGCAGCGAGATTCTTTGAATGTCCGTTGTGAGGGCAGGTGGCCCTTTGGTCCGGGGTTTGAGGTATATGGTGATACCAGTAATAATATCTTATGTTTTGGTTCTGGTTCTGGGGTATTGGTTTTTGATATAAGTGATCCATCAAATCCTACTACATTAAGTCAGATTGCTGTGAATGGTTTGATAATGCAAGTCTACATTAGAGACACGCTATTGTTTGTTTCCAGTTATGGCAATGGGGTAGAGATATTTAATATCGCTGACGCAGTTAATCCGGTAAAGATATCTCAAATTGATGTCCCTGCCAGGGATTTCTGTCTTAAGGATACTTTTGCTTATTGCGTGGCGGAAGACAGTTTAAGGATCGTAAACATCTCAGATATTTTTAATCCTTATCAGGTGGGTGCGTGTCAGGACAGTGGTTATGTAGTTTCAGTATCAGGGAATTATGCATTTACTGGTGGCAGATGGAAGTTATCAGCGATTGATGTAACTAATCCTGCAAATCCACAGGTTGTGAACAGTATCCCTGCCTATGTGTATACCTTAACGGTTGACGGCAATCATTGTTACTGTGTATTAAACACATTTGGGTTTACGATATACAACGTCTCAGACCCCTTAAACATCTGGCAGGAATCCCAGTTAAGCACAGTAGGTGGTGTTGATATTTATAAGTTAGGATTTTATGTTTATCTACCTGGTTTTGTGATTGTTGATGTGGGAGATTCGGCAAATCCATTTGTGGTTGGAGATACATCATTGCCCGTATATGCACAGGCAGTTTGGGTGAATGATAATTTTGGCTATGGTTTTGTTGCGAATGACTATGAAGGGTTAACAGTGATAAATATCAATGACCCGACAAACCCAGTGGTTGACAGTCAATACTATGGTGCGGACGATTCTCGTGATGTATTTGTGCGGGGCAATTATGCGTATGTGGCAAATCAAAGAAAAGGGTTAAAAATAATTGATGTTACCGATCCATCAATGCCCTATGAACTTGGAGAATATGACACAGTGGGGACTTATCCAAACTTACAGACAGTATGGGCGGTGGATACCTTGGTGTATATACCAGTTGAATGGCCTTTTGTTTTTAAAATACTTAATGTAAGCAATCCAAGTTTACCATCACTTTTAAGTTATTGTAGAATGAGGACTATCGGCGAAGATCTTTTTGTAAAGGACAGTTTTGCTTATGCCGTTGGAACGGCAGCGTTCCAGGCTTTTAGAATTTCAAATCCTTTAAATCCTGAGTCTTTACCAACTTATTTACTTCCACACGATATATCATATGCTGTTTTTGTTAAAGACACTTTTGCCTACATCGCCAACGCCGACTCCGGTTTGAGGATTTTGAACATCTCTGATCCTGCAGTACCGTTTGAGGTGGGGTATCATAATAATCCTCCTGGCGGTGGTGCTACCGGTATCTATGTAAAAGATACGATTGCTTATTTTGCAACATGGGGCGGCGGGTTAAGGATTCTAAATGTAAATGACCCCTCTACGCCTATTGAAATTGGCTTTCACCCGGCTGCGGCATGGGATGTGGTTGTGCAGGACACAATCGCTCACGTAACTTCAAATTTGGGTCGTGTTAATTTTATTAACATTTCAAATCCCACAAACCCGGTGTTGTGTGGCTATTATGATGCCGCTGACTATGTAGGTAGACTATTTGTTGATAGCAGTTTGATTTATGTGACCTGCTACGAAGCTGGATTAAGCATATTAGAATTGACAGAAACTGGCGTTATAGAACAGCATAGAGATAATTTAATTAATGCCCAACTATCATTTAATATGTTGTCAAACCCAATCAAAAATAAAGGCGTTTTATTAATATCATTGCCTAACGAAAAGGAATATCAGGTTGGTTTATTCGATATTCAGGGACGAAAAGTAATTTGTTTAGATAAGGGAAAGCGCGGAGGTTTTATTAAAAAAGTGTTCAACCTACTCGACCTCCCCAACGGCATTTATTTTGCCATCCTCAAAGCTGAAGATAAACAGTTAGTAAGAAAGGTTGTTGTAATACATTAAAAAGGGGGAAACATGAAAAATATAATTATTGTAAGCATAATGATTGTTGCGGACGTCTTTGCCGCAACTGCAATATATGATGTTGAGCTATCCTATAATGACAACTTTATGGCAACTCAAGCTAAACAGGAATTTCTAGCAACAGCAGATAGCATAAGTGAAGTCACTTTTTTCTGTGGTAGAAAAATTATACCTGGGAAATATAACTTCTGGATAGCAGATGCAAATGGCTTTCAGATAAGTCCAACTATTTTCAGTGACTCAGCTGGTCTTTTCGATTATGAGTTAGTTTCAGCACAATTCAATCCCAAGGTTCCTGTTCGAAAAGGATTTACTTACCAAGTGCATATAAAACATTCACTTCCGCAATGCAGTACCAACTTTTACTACAACCGCGATAATCCATATTCTGAGGGTGAGCTGATTGGTCATTCGGGCTGTGATTTAGCCGCCCGGATAAAAGGATTTAACAATTTTCCCAAGGATTTGTTTGGCATGAATTCGCATCTGCTTAATACATACCGCTTATATCCCGATTCATTTATCGCCATGGACAAGTGGGAAGCCTGTATTGATTCAATGGAAGCAATGGGCATAACATGGGACCGGGTTGGTATGTGCGCGTGGCAGCATTTCCAATTTGACAGCACTGATATTGATTCGTTTCATTACGATTGGTGTGACAGTTTGATAAAGTTATTTGCCCAGGACTCGATAAACGTACTCTGGTATTTCACCATGAGCACCAAATGGGCAGGAAGTGATACCGTTTATAACAACTTTGATGTGTATTATTCATTTCCCAGAAATTTATTTGAGCCAGTGTTAGACAGTAGTGGTGGAATAAACCTTAATAACTACTTTGGTCAATATGTTTATAAGTTTGTAAAAAGATATGGACCAAATGGTGAATTCTGGAATGAAAATCAAGACCTGCCCTATTATCCGATACAATACTATGAAATGTGGAATGAACCAGAATGGGGAATATATGATGGTCACTATAATGACTTGCCGAGCTTCTGGGGGGATACTGTTACGATTATCGATCCTTATTACGATAGTCTAATCATTGCGGATGGAGATACAACAAGTCTGATGGATGTGTATTCTCGGTTGTGTATTGTTGGTGATTCTGCAGTACACAAAGCCGCGGCAGAAAATGGGGCAGGTGATAGTATTTACACGCTTGCCTATTTACCATATCACTTCTGGTCCTCAACTGAATGGCCACGGTCTGATGTATGGTTAGGTCGTCTGGAAGAAGATTCAGTACATAATCATTGTGATGGAATGGCATTTCACGCCGCCGCAATCCGGGACTGGGAGCCTCTTTTCCATAATCGCCAAAAGCTCACTCTTGATAGTATATGGATTTTCATGAAAAATAGCAATTTTCGTGATAAGTTTTTATGGTGCACAGAGCATACAACAGGTTGTTACTTTGCTTGTGATTCTGTTAGCGGTTTTCCTGTACAAAGCGATGAGCTAATTGCCACACTCTGCTCATTCAGTGCAAACGATTCTCCTGAGGGACCTCTAACCCATAGTTTTTTATGGGTTTTCAGTCATTATTATTTCAACGATGTTGGAGACGGCAGCATGAGACTCAAATGTATTACGCGGCGCAATAATTTCGAAAAGCGTCCACCTGGTTATGGGTTCGATCAGTTGACAGCATTTTTAAAAGATTACCGATTCAATCGCTGTTTAGTTACCAACAATACCTATGACACGATTCGGGTCTATGAGTTTGAAAATCCCCAGACAGATAGAAGAATTTATGTTGGCTGGAAAGAATGGGAAATTAGTGGTGATTCAGTGGATTATGAATTGCCCTTACGCACAAATGCCGCAGAAGTTGAGAAAACTGCTCGTGACGCTAATCCTGAGACATATACTAAATCAGCAGATTCACGTGGCTGGCTCAGTATTGCGCTTGATACCATACCCAAATTCATTATCGAACCGGCTGATTCGATATTAAGACGATCAGATTTAGTAATTGACAGTATCTGGGCAAATCCTTCATATCCGAGAGATGGTGATTCAGTAATGTTTTATGCAATACTCAGGAATATTGATACTGTTCAAGCGACGCCGAATACGATATTCGTCAATTTTTACAATAATGATACTCTGTTTGCAACAGACACTATAACCGTAGAAATTGAGCCTGAAAGCACCCTGGTTTCCAGTCCTGATACAATATGGGTAGCGACACAGGGAATTGATTTATTTAAGGCAGTTGCCAATCCCTTAAGAAAATTCGTGGAACATGATTTCACCAACAATGCACAGTATCGCCTGTATAATGTTCCATTAAGACCTTACGGCTCAATAGAGGTAAATAATAACCAGACCTATACAAATTTTCCGTACGTTGTGCTCAATCTAAATTCAGTAAATCCGAATGATAGTCTAAATCCACCGGCAGATTCGATGAAAATCTGGCAGTGTTACGGCGATTCGCTCAACAGTATCGATTCTACGGGCTGGATATCATTTGATTCTACTTATTTCTGGTATTTACGCCAGGAACAGGGCGTGAATAAAATCTATGCCCGATTTAAGTGCGGTGACTGGAATGAAAGCCAAGAATACTGTGATTCAATTGTTTTTGATAAGACTGCGCCGACTGGTTCGTTTGTGATAAATGAGGACAGCACATTTACAAATACTTCTAGTGTAACTCTTAACAATTCAATGAGCGATTCTTCGAGTAGTATGCAAGACACGAGTGGAATGTCAAGGATGCGCTTCGGCAATAAATACTTGAAGAATCTGGTTAAAAATTCAGCATTTGATAGTTCAGGTAATTGGGTATATGATACAGCGATATATCATGATAGTTTAAAACTTTTTGAGATTCCAGTACAGACAACCGGCAATTACTTTTACCAATCAATTGCTCCTGAGAGCCTTGCTGAGTTTGATAATGACACGATGTTATTATGGATAGATTTGGTAGATAGTGCATTTACAGGAACAGGCAAAGTCGAATTTCTGTACATATATGGTCTTCCAAGGGAGAATGATTCGATCGATCCAAGAGGTCAATATCCTTTTGGCACCATAATTACAATATCTCAAGGGACCAATGCAAAAGTATCTCAGTATAATCTTGCTTCTTATTTTAGATATCATCCTGAGCCGCCCGCAGGAGAGATATTACTTGAGGCAAGGGTTAGGGTGTTTATTGATGCTGGGGATACGAATACTGGTAAACTATTTATTGATAATTTCAGGCTTGATGTGGTAAGTCCTTTTGATAGTTCAAGATTTGAAAATTATGATTCACTCAAAGAATGGACATTGACCTCAGGCAATGGTGTGAGGAAAGTGTATGGTCAGTTTTCCGATGGTGCGGGTAATGAGACCGGTGTTTTATTTGATAGCATTGTTGTTGATACGACCAAGCCTGCAGCGAATATTTCATCACCGCAGGATGACCAAATAATCAGCGGCACTGTTAAAATTGCTGGATGGGCGTGTGATTATGATGATCCCCAGCAGCACTTTAAGCTTTATGAACTGAAGTATCAGAAGTTTGAAACAGAACCCTGGTATGGTATCGATCCTATTTCATTATTTTACACACCTGTAGAACCAAGCCTTCCGCCTAAGACCCTTGCTAAATGGAACACTAAGGAAGTAACTGATAATCATGGCGATGGCTCGTATTATCTTAAACTGACAGTCAGAGATTCTGCAGGAAATTATCAAGATGACACTACAACCGTTTATATAAGGAACGATCGAGGCGCTGATGGAGAGATTTCAGGGTTTATCAATGATGTTTATGGCTTAGCTGCAGACAACGAAATTTATATCGGTGAAATTGGAATCGGGAAGATTTACCGGTACAATGCTAATTATGAATTGATTGATACCTTCAATTTAATTGATTCAATAGGCGTTGGTTTTCCTCTAGCAATGGCGCTTGATGATTCAGGAAAATTATGGGCAACTAACATAACCAGTCACCTGGTCAATAGATTTACTCCACAAGGCAATCTTTTATTACAATTTGGCAGTGGTTTTTCATTACCTTCAGGCATTGGGTTCGATAATTCGGGTAATATCTGGGTATCAGATAGAATGCATCATAAGATAAAGAAATTTAATCAGAGTGGTGATACATTATTTGAATTTGGCACAAAAGGCAGGGAATACGGCGAAATAAAACGGCCAATAGGAATCGCCCTACTTGATGACAAAATATATATTGCAGACTCAAGAAACAGACGCATATCAGTCTTTGATACCCTGGGCGATTTTATTAGGGTCATTGGTGAATCAGCTGGATTATTAATGCCATTTGGTCTGGTAATCGATTCAACCGGCTGTATTTTTGTGAGCGACTTTATTGGTGATCGGGTGATTGAGTTTGGTCCTTCTGGAAATCAATTACTTGAGATTGACAGTATCCTGGATGCACCATCAGGACTTGCTTTATCATCAGACGCAAATATTTTGTATGTGTCTGATACCAAACATAAAAGGGTACTGGCATTTACAGTGAGGGGCGAACCACCGCAAGGCGGCGGTCCCCAGTCATACGGTGATGTTTACATTAATAGATTAATGTTTGATGTTTATCCGAGCATATTCTCAGAGCAATTAATTATTAGATTACAGGGTATGGGAGAGAGCTCAAAGAGCATGGAAATAAAAATCTACGACGTAAGTGGTCGATTAGTCAAACAATTTAACTATTTAACCGATCAACCATTTGACCAAATTATTTGGCGTGGCCAGGACGACCTCGACAGACAAGTTTCCTGTGGTGTTTACTTTATAAGGCTTACTGTAAGTCCCGTAGGGGTCATAGATCACAACGGAGAAACGCCTGATTATATAGAAACAAAAAAGGCAATACTGCTAAAATAATTCTGAAGGAGAGGTTCCTGAGAAAGTTCCAAAATTTTTTATTATCCGTATAGGTAGAATACACTGTATGATTACAGACATTAGAAACTATTAAAAAAATTGCTGTCATTGTTTCTATTATTCAACCACAGGCAGATTAGATTCTGGTTATTACCGCGTAATTTCTTTTTTTATCATCCCCCCTGCGATAAGAATAAAAATATTCTGGATGGCATTTTGTGCAGAGGTCGAGTGATGCGAGTAAATCTTTATTCCCTAAATCTTCAATCACTGCAGATTTAAGATCAAGAAAATATTTTTGATCTTTGAGAACAATAGCATTTTTATATTTTTTATTAAACAAATCAACAACATCGTGTTTAACCTCATAACAACAATGACCTATTGAGGCGCCAAGGCAATATTTGTAATCACCCATTAATTCTCCTGCCCTTTTTACTATACCTTTAATAATACTCCTCCACCCGCAATGAATAATACAGACTTTTTTATCATTAAAAAGATATACAGGTAAACAATCGGCAATCTTCAAACCAGGAACAAAATTCTTTTTTTGTAAGATTAAACCATCCCCCATACGATTACCATTAGAATCAAGATTGATTATTATATCTGAATGAATTTGTTTTAAGAAAACAGGCTCAAATTTTCTTAAGAATTCATTCTCACCATATCTTGTAGAATAGATTGCGAGATTATTTCTCCATTTAAATTGAAAGTATTTGATGTTTTCTTGTTCAATAAGTTGCCAATCTTTTCTGGATGCTGTGCTTGAGTTATTCGGTATCACTCGTTCCACTTGTTTTTCGCATTTCCTTGATCTTTAAAACCACTTTTCTCTTTCCAAAAAATGAATCTTCTGATATAGAATACAGACAATCAACCTTTGTTTTCCCGACCTCAATATCCAAAATACTCTCTGCCTGGCCAAAGGCAATTGCATTAAATACCTTATCTTTATTTCTTACGGCAAATTTTAAGTGGTTTGAACCCACTACCCTGGGAACGCCAACCATCTGGAACCCCTCTCCTAAAAATACCGGTTGAGGATTTGCCATACCAGTCGGTTCAAAATATTTTAGAAAATATACTACATCATCAGTTATTTCATCTAAATTGAGTTTTATATCATATAGTTTTCTTTTATTAAAAACACTATTCTCAATTTTTTGTGCATATTCATTAATGCGTTCCTGCAATTCTGAAAATTTACCTGTCTGCATTGCCAGCCCCGCGGCTTGACTGTGGCCACCAAATTCTGTTAATAAATTACTACAAAAACTCAAGGCTTCAGTAATATCAAAACCAGGAATTGAGCGAGCCGAGCCTTTTGCTACATCTTTTTTCAATGAAACAACTATTGCTGGTCTGTAATAGTTCTCACTAATTCTCGATGCCACAATGCCCACTACACCTTCATGCCAATCTTCCTTACCAACAATAATAACTCTATTCTTATCCTTACCTTGTTTTTTAATTAAATCCTGCGCCTCCTGGTACATTTGCTTTTCGATCTCTTGCCGTCTTTTATTGTCACAAGATAAATCTTTGATAAGTTTTTCTGCAGTCGGTTTATCTTTGGTAAGAAAGAGTTCCAATGCTTCCTTTGCATCGCGCAGTCTACCGCAGGCATTTATTCGTGGACCAATAATAAACCCGAGATGATAAGACGTGAGTCCACGTCTCAGACCGATTTGCTCCAACATTACCTGAAATCCAATTTTTGTGCTCGCGGTTATTCTTTTTATACCATACTTCACCAGAATACGGTTTTCATCAACAAGGGGCACGACATCTACAACACTCCCTAAGGCAACAAGGTCTAAATCTTCAAAAATATCTTCTTCGTCCATTTTCAATTTCATGTACAGGGCTTGGAGCATTTTAAACGCCACACCAACACCTGCCAACTCCTTAAATGGATAATTGTTCCCAGGAATTTTCGGATTCAAAAGAGCAAACCCTTCAGGTAATATTTCCTTTGGTTTATGGTGGTCGCAAACAATAACATCTACATTATTTTTATTTGCATGTAAGATTTCATTTACAGCTGTAATGCCACAGTCAACTGTAATGACCAAAGAACATCCTCTGTTTATTGCATGATTTATACCATCAAGAGAAAGTCCATAACCTTCGGTAAGACGATGGGGAATATAATACTCAACCTCGAGACCGAATTTTTTGAAATTATTTACGACAAGGGCAGAACCTGTTACGCCATCAGTATCATAATCACCATGCACAAGAACCTTTTCCTTTTTGTGGATTGCCTTGATAATCCGATCAATTGCCTTTTCCATATCATTTATTAAAAAGGGATCATAAAGATCAGCGAGTGATGGCGCAAAGTATTTTTCTATTTTTTCTGCAGAATCACAACCTCGATTCTGCAGAATTTGAACAATGACCTTTGGTATCTTTTTCCCCCTTATCTCAATATCAGTAACCTCAGTCAGCTTATTCTTTAACAACCACTCAGCCAAATCTTCTCCTTATTTGTGTCCAGATAGGCACTCACTTCGTTGAAATAAAAAGTGCCACACCATTTTAACAATTGCATATGTAATGGATAACCCAAAATTCGGCACATAACCGAACCGCGATATTTTTTCTCAATAATTTTCATTCTATCTGACTATCAGACCAAACTGTGGGGCAGCCTATAAGCCGGGTTCTGTTATAGATAGCCATTTATCTTGTCCTGATATTGCTACCAGGTTCTGTGCAACCTACCCACCCTGTATCCGCCATTATTCATGGCAGAATGAAGCGGGCAACTTCAAACAGGGCTGCTTGGTTTTGCTTCAGATGGGGTTTGCCATACCTCTGATGTCACCATCAGAGCGGTAAGCTCTTACCTCACCTTTTCACCCTTACCCCGCACAAGGTGCGGGGCGGTATATTTTCTGTGGCACTTTCCGTCCGTTTTACCGAACCTTCCCGTTAGGAAACATCCTGCCCTTTGAAGCCCGGACTTTCCTCACCAAATTTCTATATGCACCATAAATGGTGCAATAACAATTGGCGCGGCTATCCAGCTACCCCACAATTCAATTATACGCAAGAAATCTTGCTGTGTCAATTATGAAAATCGCGCTCAGGCAATAATATTTGTAATTTTATTTATCTAAGCCTGACCAATTTAGTTGACTTTTTTATGCCTTCGAAATCAGCTCTGATAAAATAAACACCTGCACTTAATTTCTCGGGCAGCTTAAACAAATATGTACCTTTTTCAAACATGCCGTGGGCAAGTGAACCCATATGTCTACCAGTAATATCATAGAGATTCAGATTAAGTCTGCCTGAAGTAGTAATCTGCACGGTCACAAATTCAAATGATGCGTAGAGATCTAAATCGCTTGAGGAATTTTTTCCTGGAAATTCTGTGATTCCATGGGGTATTGTACAAATTTCAGCATATAAAACATCAATTGGTTCTAATAAAAATTCTTCAAGCGGTTCGAAATAAAAAGGTTCTCCGAAAACATTTTCTTCTAATACAAGGATCTCTGCGAATGGTGGTAGTGTATCAATGACACATACCGGTCTGTTTAAACCGTGGTCCAATGTTAATAAGTGGAAATCATCACCACCAAAGCTCCAACTACTATTAGTAAAACCGGCTATTGCATACCCACTGTATGTCGAAGTCATTGGATAAGCCTGTTCATTTAATGCACCTGGAGCACTTGGATGTACCCTTCCAAGAAAACCACTGGTGTCCTGTGCTATGATTAAGAAATTCGGGTTAGGAGCACCAGGTCCGACACTTTTGGTCCACCCTGAGACTGCCCAATGACCAGGAATACCAGTTAAAGACCGATCATCCATCACCTTTTCTTCATTACTCCAACCAAAATGAAATGCTGCCAATGGCGGGCTTCCCACAGCCGTGTCATCTTCCCAGAATATGATATCTGCGTCACCAGCTCCAAAACTATTACTCCAACCAGCAGCTAAAAAAGTCTGGCCACCCCAGAGTACTGAATATGCCTCGTCTGTACCTGAACCAGGAATAACACTTGCAAGGGATATAGGCATGCCTCCAGGGTCAGTCTGCATGACAAATGCATCGAAATTAGTTGTGTCGAATATATTTGCTCTACCTGCTATTAGATATCTATCGGTCATACCCGCACCAGGAACTTCACATATTGAATAACCCTCATCTTTCAAATTTATAGGAAACCAGTACATTCCAGTCCACATAGGCATTCCTAATGAATCAAGTTTGAGAAGGAAAATGTTTGGAGGATTAGCAATGGGCATATTAGTCCAACCAGTAATTGCATAGCCACCATCCATAGTCTGAACTATTGAATATGCCTCATCACAAAAAAGCGTTCCATAAACATTCCCCCATTGCCAGATACCTGAAGAATCTATTTTCACCACAAAAATATCCGAAGAATCACCCGGGAAAAAACCATAACTTTTTGTCCAACCAGTTACAGCATATCCGCCATCAGGCCATGTTTGTGTCATTGAATATGCTTCATCATCAAAATCACCTATGGACATTAAACCACCTTGTGGAATTCCAAAAGAATCTGTCTTCACAATCAAAACATTTGAAAAAACCGGCGTACCTGCTCCAAAACTCTTTGTCCATCCAGCCAGTACATAGCCGTCACTATTTGTAGCCTCAACCAGAGCAAAGGCACGCTCATTCTCAGGACCACCATATATTACCGCAGGTAGATTTTGTGCCTCAAGTTTTACCATGAAGGCAAAAAGCACAATCACGACAGCGATACTTATTTTGAATATTTGCACACTTTTCATGTTTACCTCCTTTTTATTATTTATCTGATATCTCACAATCTGTGAAGATATTTCCTATTATCAACTGCTTAAGGCAGTTCGAATAATTGTTTTAATCTCTAATGAAGTATACCTAATAAATTACAACAAGTCAAGGAATTTTTATGAGAGCTCTGAAAAAGTATTCATCGCTCTCAAGATTATCCCGAATTTTCATATCGATTTTTTAATATAGGAAATTCGAGGATCCCGCCACGCGGGACAGTGATATTTCATCAATTATTACCGTTGTTAGTCTTATGAAAATCATTATAATCGTGGCTAATTATTATCTTTGCCGCCATACAAGTTGAACAAACAATGTCCGTCCTGGCATGGGATAATCTAAGTCACTTACTGTATAACCAAACTGTGTAGCATATTCAACATCGAATAAATTCTTCGCGCCGACAGATAATGTTAGATATTTAAACATCTTTTTACTTACGTTTGCATTAAAAATAAAATAACTATCAAGAGTTTTTACATTCATCGTCACATTGGGGGCATTGTCATAATTTGAATAGTAATTAAACCGTTCAGTAACAAGAGAACCATAAAAATTTATTGCAAATTCGTATGGTAAATTAAAATTGATCTTTGACGATACAATATATTTCGGTGTGAAAACAGCGTCTCTTTCTACTTCCTCAATTATTGTAAGACCGGTGTCAGCCATCCCATCATAAAAGTCATAAACTACTTCGCTGTTTCTCTGGATTGAATTAAGATATGTACCTTCAACATAGATATCCACGAACTCATTGATCTGACTACGTATTTCAATATCTAAGCCTTTTATTGAAACATGATTAACATTCTGGGGTTGCCACAAACCATCTTTTGCTGGTAGCCAGAAGATTCTGTCTTTTACATTACGCATATATAATGATAACGCGGCAAATAAATTTTGCAATGGAGAACTTTCAAACCGTACTTCGTATGCCCAGCCATGTTCTGGTTTTAGATCAGGATTACCTGAGTTTGGCCAGTATAAATCATTGAATGTCGGCGCCCTGAATGCCTTCCCAATCGAAATCTTCATCCAGAGATCTGGCAACAAAGGACTGACTATACCAATCCCGGGTGATACAAAATCACCAAATTCAGAATTTCTATCGAATCTTATGCTTGGGATAAACTTTATATTATTAAAACTCTTTTTGATTTCAAGCCATCCGCCGATATTGTATGAAAAAGCATTCCAAATTGTATCACCAGCCTGCTCCGAGTATTTTGTTGTTTCAAGCGTATCGTAATGTGTGTCAATGCCAAAAATAATTTCGGTTTCATTTATATCTATTACCGCCATGGTATTCAGTCCAAGTACATATGTAAGATAATCAAAATCTTCTGTGATTGTGTCACCGAGCAAGCCCGAATAGGTTGTATGAAATTGAATTAATTTACGATTGGCATATAAAGTATTATACCATTTTAGATTTTCTGATATATTCCATTGAATAATTATGTCGCCAAGAAAGACTTTATCCTTTTCCCTGTCAAGCAGAGATGTTGCAGTACTGTCACCAAATTGAGGAACTGGATGAATACTGTCGACCAGGGGCATAGGTCCAGGAATTCCAAAATCTCTATCATCGTAAGTCAATGATGATTTAATATGTAAGCTTCTGTTTTTGTGGACAAAGGCTCCTTGAAAATGATAACCAATAAAATCGCTGTTGCTTCTAAAACCATCAGAAACATTATATGCGCCTGCAATTTTTAAACTGGTATTTTCAAAAGGGAATGCCGCATTAACAAAAACTTCTTTTGCTTGAAATAGCTTATCAATATCAGTTGTTGAAGGAGTAATCTTAAGTTCAATCTCTGGTTTTTCATAGTCTTTTATGGTTATAATGTTCACTACACCGCCAAGAGCATTTGCACCGTACAGGCTTGAGACCGGACCTTTAATAATCTCTATGCGTTCTACACTATTGATATTCATCGAACTCAAATCAGCCATGCCTGTTGTAATTGAATTTAGAGGATGATTATTTAGAAGAATCAACGCTCCATTCGAAGGTAGTCCCCGAATGAATATGCTCGATACTGAACCAGGAGTGCCATAGTCTTTAATATCTATGCCGGCATAGGTCTGTAATATCTCGCCAAGACTCGTTGGATGTAGTTTCTCAATTTCTTCTTTATCAATAACAACAGTTGCCAATGCAACATCCTTTAATAAAGATGGATAGCGCGTGGCTGTAACAACAACCTCTTCCATCTCATAGATGGGCTGCGCAAAAAGGCTAATAAGGAAAACCAAGGGTATCATTTTTATTACCTCCTTTCGTCCGAAGGACTTCCCTAATATGGCTGAGGATAGGTCTCCTGGCTTATCCAGCTTTAATCAACCTTCCCACCCCGCACTTTTTAAAAAATGCGAGGGCAGTGGCTTTTAATGATTAAAACATTTATTGGAATTACAGTGGCGGCGACCACGGCCGATTTTCACGGCGCTTCCCTTGAATCCACCAGCCAATAGTATTATATAGAAAAATCCTGCACTGTCAATGAAAAACAATAATCTTGACTCAAATTTTGCTGATGAATTAGAAAAAAATTTAATCTAACCCATATGTTTTATCAGGACATAAGTATGCGTACAGAATTCAACGCCAATGTAACCACAGGAATAACCAGTTATGCAGTAGAAATCTATGGACCTTATCAAGTAGGAAATTATTGTTTAAAGATCTATTTTGGTGGAATGCCGATAGGATCATGTCCCTTTAGTATTGTGGGCGAAACCGGTAGATTGATTGTTGAAGGTGTTTCCAGGTATGAAACTACTTCACATACTTCTAATGAGTGGCACTACTCAGTTAGCTTTTGAAAAGGTATAGCTTAAAACAACCCTAACTGCGATTCTTTTGGTTTTTCTTCTTCGAATATCTTAACCTTACCAAACTCTCCGTCAAACCCCGGGTTGATGACTACATCACCGCGACGAACACGGTCAACCGCGATGGCGATTTTTTCTTCGGTATTGCTTTTTAATTCATCAATTGGTGTATTGAGTAAAATTTCGAATTCATTACCAAATATATTGCATAGTCTGCGATATTCATTCTTCACACCCACTGTGTCTCTACCACAACCCTTTGCCTCTGCAATAACCTCTTCTAAGGGGATTAACCTTTTATATGGGATTGCATCATCAGGAACATATCCCTCATCTCTATCCGAGAGCGCCTCAATGCGGTGCAATACTCCAATTGTAAGATTACGCGAGCAGACCGGGCAGAGGTTATTATTAAAACGCGCCTCTTTAGGTGAAAGCCTAACACCACACTTGCGGTGTCCATCAAAATGATATTTACCTTCCTGCGGATAGAATTCAATTGTATATAGGAATTTTTCTTTATCTTTATTCTTCAAGACATCGCGCAGCTGGTAATAATTCAAATCCTCTTTAAAAACATTGACTTCACGGCCGAGCCGCGACGGAGAATGGGCATCAGAATTCGAAACCAAAGTGTACTTATCTAAACAAGACCAGAGCCAGTTCATTGCTGGATCTGATGAAAGCCCGGTCTCTACGGCAAAAAACTTGTCCTGTAAATCACCAAAGCATTCTTCGAGTGAATCAAACCCGGAATTAGCACCGAATAACGAGAACCAGGGTGTCCAGATATGAGCAGGTATGATAAAAATATCCGGGGAGATATCGAGTAATACCTTAAACATGTCATAAACATCTAGAGATAATATTGGCCTGCCATCAGATGCAAGCTTACCATAACGGCCCAGATATTCATTTATCTTATCAACCGTACTAAAATCAGGAGCAAAAATAAGAATATGTAAACGACGGAGCTTGCCTCTTTTTGTATATATATTATTAACTTCAACATTAAGAATAAATTTTACACCATTATATTCATATATTCCGTTACCAGTGTCTTTTAAATTCCTTTTGAGTTCTTTTAACCATTCAGGATGAGTGAAATCTCCTGTAGCAACCATGCCAATGCCCTTCAATTTTGCATACTCAGCAATCTTTGGAATAATCATTTCTTTTGATGTTGCTCTTGAATAGCGCGAATGAATGTGCAGGTCTGCAATCATTTTTTAGCTACCCCCATAATTCTTACATTAATCTCATGGGCTGGATTAAATGTAAGATGTCGGTAAAAATTGTATTCAAAGCCTGCCCTGGATAAAAGATCAGTAATTGTTATAAGTGGATAGGCTCGTTCCTGATGAAATTCCCTTATCGTTTTAACTTCACCATTCTTGTGGATATTTAAGGTAAGGGTTAAGGATGAAATATTGGTCTCTGGATTAAAGGAATTTGTCCAGACAGAATGTATATTAGCATCCTGACGATGGAATGTGCTATTTCCCCACTCATCGCGCAGACAATGTACTGTATTCATATCAAAAATAAATATTCCATTATTATCTAAAGCCTCACGAACATTTTGAAAACAACTTAAAAGATCCTCTTCAGTTAAAAGATAATTTAAACTGTCATAGAGACAGGTAATAATCGGTAATCTTTTGGCAAAAACAAAATTTCTCATGTCACCATTAATAAGATAAATACTATCATTAGATATTTGAGTTAATCGCTTTTTACATACTTCAAGCATTGCTATTGAATTATCCAGCCCAATGATATTATACCCTTTTTGCCACCATAGCTCAAGGCAAACACCTGTACCACAAGCCAGATCCAGAATTGTTTTCTCTTTAATTTTATTTAATGTAAGTATTGCCTCAATATACGATACCCAGGCAGGATAATCGACAAAGGACATTAAGGCGTCATAATAAGACGCAATCGTAGCGAATGTCTGTTTATGCTCCTCTGATTTCATAATTCGGCGATTCTTTGGTTATGGTGATATCGTGTGGGTGACCTTCCCTCAGACCAGCCGAACTGATCTTTATGAATTGAGCCTTTCTTTGTAACACCTCAATATTCTTCGTACCGCAATATCCCATACCAGCTTTTAAGCCACCAACAAGCTGGAAAATAACTTCTTTTACTAATCCACGATAGGGTACTCTTCCTTCTACACCTTCGGGTACAAATTTCTTAGCAGTCTCTTGAAAATAACGATCTGCCGAACCTTTAGGCATTGCGCTCAAGGATCCCATTGCCCGATATTCTTTATATCTTCTACCCTCAAGCAGAATTGTTTCACCGGGGCTTTCTTCAGTACCGGCAAAAAGATTACCGATCATAACAGTTGACGCGCCGCAGGCAAGTGCCTTAACAATATCACCTGAATATCTGATACCGCCATCAGCAATAATTGGTATATTATTTTTCTTTGATTCCTGTGCACATTCACTTATTGCTGTTATCTGCGGAACACCGATTCCTGCTATAACTCTTGTGGTACAGATTGAACCCGGTCCTATACCAACCTTTATCGCATCAACATTCAGTTTTAACAATTCTTTTGCTGCCTCAGCTGTGCCGATATTACCTACAACTAAATCAATTTTTGGGAATAATCTTTTTATCCTTTTTACCACACTTATCACATTCTTTGAATGGGCGTGGGCTGTATCAATTACAATAGCATCAACCTCTGCCTTAACAAGCGCCGCAGCCCTATCTTCTGTTTTGCGATCAATACCAATTGCAGCAGCACAGCATAATCTTCCCATTTTATCAACGGTTGCATTAGGGTGCTCCATTTTCTTTATAATATCCCTTACTGTAATCAATCCTTTGAGTTTGCCAGATTTATCAACGATGGGCAGTTTTTCAATCCGGTGTTTCTTTAATATTTTTTGTGCTTTTTCCAAACTCGTTCCTTCAGGTGCAGTTATTAACTCCTCATGGGTCATTATATCCTTAACTTTTTTGCTAAGATTTTTTTCAAAGATTATATCCCGGTTAGTGAGAATACCAATAAGTCGTTTGTTCTTATCGACAACAACCACTCCTGAAATGCCATATTTATCCATTAATTCCTTCACCACCCCAATGTGTGAATTTTCATTGACTGTTATTGGATCCATAATCATTCCGCTTTCAGCACGTTTCACCTTTCGAACCTGAACCTGTTGTTTCTCAATCGGCATATTTTTATGAATTACGCCGAGCCCTCCTTCCTGGGCAAGCGCAATTGCCATTGCCGATTCAGTAACAGTATCCATTGGAGCACTGATCATAGGGATATTTAATTTTATGTGTTTTGAAAATCTTGTTGAAACGACACAATCACGAGGCAGAATGTCTGAATATTGAGGTATTAATAAAATATCATCAAATGTGAGTCCATATTTATACTTTATGCTTTCCATTAATAATTATACTGATTTTTTCCATCTCGTCAAGCTTTACTTTGGAATAAATACACAAATCAAACAGTAGTTAAAAAGTAGTCTATTTACTCCATCTTTAAATTATTGACTTGGAACAAACCACAGTCCTGAAATCTCTTTTGCGCTGTTAAAAACAACCTTGATATCAAGCTTTGCTTTCTCAAATTCGCACGTCACATATACAACATCATGCCCTTGTTCTTTTGTCTGTCGAACACCAATCTGTTTTTTAAAGGATCCAGCTTGTACAAGCAGACCCTGCCAGGCTTCCTTAAGCTTTTCCTGAGTCATTATACCCTTCATTGTATTATCAAAACTCTTCACTGCATTTGAATAATCTTCCTTTGCAAACAACTCAACAAATCCCTTTGCCTGAGCCGTTAGATCACCTGCCTTTGGAACAACCTCTTTCTCTTCACAGGAAATTATAGAACCTATTAAAAAGACTGCTAACAATAAAAATATAAAACTCTTCATAGCACTTACCCCCTTTCATTTCTATGAGTTATAAAAAGATTATAATGCTATTTCACTCTCTGTCAATAGAAATTTGAGAGCGATGAATACTTTCTCAGAGCTCTCCAATATTTTCTTTGACAAAATGAAATTTTTGAATATCTTTAAATTAGTTAATGATATTATTCTCAGTATTTTGACGTGTAATAAATATAGTGTTCTGTAGTGTGCACCATAAAGTAGAGAATATAGAGCACATGTATAAATAAAATAATGGAGGTGAATTATGAAAACACCGAAATTACATGGAATAAAGTATAACATATTAGCTGGCAACCAAATGAGCATTTTGTAATAGATCTATACAATAATTCTGATCTTGCTGATCTAAGAAATTGGTCAATTTACTTAAAATATATCTTCTAAAGAAAGATAGCAAAAAGTCCTCTGTGTCTGGGCTCCGAACTATTTGAAACAGCAATAAACAGTATATTCATTCTTTGTAAGCATTGACATTTAGAAACAATACTATTATAATATGGTGATGTTCAGTATCGAAGAACTCCGTTTAATAACGATAATTTTTGCTGATTTGTCAGGGTTCACATCCCTATCACAACACCTTGATCCTGAAGAAGTAAGTGATGCTGTTAACACCTGTTTTGAAATTTTGAACCCAATAATTGTAAAGCACGGAGGAACAATTCATAAATATGAAGGAGATTTAGTTATCGCTCTTTTCGGGTTTCCTGTTGCCCATGAGGATGATCCAGAAAGGGCTATAAGAGCATCATTGGAAATGTTTGAATATCTGCCAGAAATCAATAAAAAATTGACTTCAAAATTACAGAGAAAAAATCAGTTTGGTTTGCATGTCGGAATAAACAGTGGCAGGGTAATGGTAGCAGAGATCGGTTCAAAAGAGAAAAAAGAATATACTGTTATGGGTGATGTAGTTAATCTAGCTTCGAGGTTAAAAGATGCTGCAAAGCAAGGAGAGATTCTTGTATCTGAACCAGTATACCGTTCATCACATTATCTTTTTGATTATCAAACATTACCACCAATTAAGATAAAGGGTTATGACACAGAAATTCAGGTTTTCAAACCTGTAAGAATTAAAAAGAAACCTGAATCTAAACGCGGTATTCGCGGCTTATATTCACCTCTGGTAAGCCGCGAAAAAGAACTGAAATTGCTGTTAGAATCAGTAGAGGGTCTGGTTCAGGGTAAAGGCGGCGCAGTTTTTATTCTCGGTGATGTTGGTGTGGGCAAATCTCGACTTTTCTTGGAATTAAAGAATATAATACAAAAGAGCCATATGCCAATTACCATTTTGCAGGGGTTTGGTGTTTCCTATGGAGAAAAGGTTGCCTACCTACCTTTTTTACAAATTTTAAAACATATTTTTAAAATTCACGACACTGATTCAGTCAAAATCATTAAAGAAAAATTAAAAAAGAAGACAAAAGACACTTTTCCCAAAAAATGGACAAATGTTTTACCTTATTTAGGCTATCTTTTTTCTGTTCGTTTTGGCGGCAAATTTGATAAAAGAATAAGGTATCTCGATGCTCAGGGATTAAAACTACAAATTTTCTTAAGCATTCGCAAACTCTTATTCGTATTATCTAAGAAAAAACCAATCCTTCTGGTATTCGAGGATTTTCATTGGATTGATTATGGGTCACAAGAGCTTCTGCAATTTATTTTCAATACCCGTGAATCTCCTTCACTTTTATTCATGGGTATCTCGCGCATTGAAAAGAAAAAAGATTCCTGGCGGCTAAAAGAAAGTCTT
>JAGMEL010000270.1 GCA_023128195.1 Caldifarciminota bacterium
TATGGCATCTTTAACACAGATTCTTATGCTGCAAGAATTTATGTATACGAAGCAGATTTGCCTGGTATAATACATAACCGTATGCTTTATTATAAAGGGAATTACGGATTTATTTATATATCGTTTAAGCCTGTTGATATGTTAAAACTAGGTTTGAAATACTCGGTTGTGAATAGAGATACCCTTTTACTGAAAAAACTTGGCTGTCAGATTGATCTGAAGCTGTAATTCTACAAATAGAAACACAAAGATTTCTGAGAGCGATGAATATCTTTTCAGAGCTCTCACACAATTTGTAAGACAGTATTATCAAAATATTTATTGACATTTAGCAGAAACAGGTTATTATTAAACAAAAGTTAGGTTTTGTTTAATAGTGAATGTGTTTATTAAACGATTGTTAAGTACATATGGATATTATTAAACAAATGTTGGTTTTTGTTTAATAATAGATATGGATTGGTTTAACAGAGGAAAATATGGATAGTCAACTTTTTAAAAACAGTAGCTCTGGTAAATTAATAAAAACTGATAATGGTTTTTGGGCTTTTGTGCCCAATCCATTGCCCCCAAAACTAAAATGGGATGCATCTTTAAGTCATCTGCTCTCTCAGGCTGCGCAATCCTTAGGTTTACTAATGGGCCTGGGGGAAACATTACCAAATCCTCATCTTCTAATTTATCCATTTATAAGAAAAGAAGCTGTTTTATCTTCCCGAATAGAAGGAACGCGCTCCACATTGAGTGAACTTTTTCTGTGTGAATCAACACAGATTGAAAAACAGAAAGATGTACGAGAGGTTCAGAATTATGTAATTGCATTAGAGTACGGTATCAGCCGTCTCAAAGAAACTTCCTTAGACATGAAATTCATTTTAGAGCTTCACAAAATCCTGATGCAAAATGTTCGCGGTGAGGACAAAAAGCCTGGTGAGTTCCGAGAGTGTCAAAATTGGATTGGCCCGCCTGGCTGTAGTAAATACGATGCGACCTTTGTTCCGCCACCTGTTCCTGAAATGAAAAAGGTTTTGAATCAATTAGAGCAATTTTTGCTTTCAATAAACTCTATATCACCGTTAGTGAAAATAGCCCTTATGCATTCACAATTTGAGACAATTCATCCATTCCATGATGGTAACGGAAGAATTGGTCGTCTTTTAATCATTCTTTATTTACATAAACAGAATCTCCTTCCCAAACCTTTACTTTACCTGAGTGCTTTCTTCGAGAAATACTCTAATGAATATCGTAATCTTCTTTTAAAAGTTTGTCAGCAAGGAGCATGGAGACCATGGATTGAGTTTTTCTTGAGAGGAATAATTAATCAATCAAAGGATGCAATAACAAGGGCACGACGTCTTGTGAGACTTCAGGAGAATTACAGGAAAAAGGTACATGAAAAGGGTCTTTCTCCCAGTGCTGGAAGAGTTTTAGATCTTATTTTCATGAGGCCGGTAATTAATATCAAGTCGGGTGTGAAAGTGCTTGAGTTAACCTTTCCAGCAGTAAGCAAAGCCATGAAACAACTCGAGAAGGTTGGAATACTTAAAGAAACTACCGGGGCTCAACGGGATAAAGTGTACGAAGCACAAGATATATTGAAAATTTTAGAAGATTGAATGCCCGACTTAACCTGTTGTCCATATAAAAAGGTAGCCCATTATGTTTGAATGGCTTTCAGGACGCGAACCAATTCTTGTTTATTTATTTTTATTTATCAACTCGCTTTTTGAAAGTTTATTTCCACCTTACCCTTCAGATGCCTTTGTTCTGGTTTTTGCATTTCTTGCCGGACAAGGGTATTTTAATCAATATTTAGTATATCTTTTTGTTATAAGTGGTGCTATTTGCGGCATTATGATTCTTTATTATATTGGGAAAAATAAGGGTGATGTATTAATAGAGTTTTTGACGAGATCATTTTTGGGAAAAATATTCCCTGTAAAAATGATTGAGAAGGCAAAAAAGAAATATGTTAAATACGGCGATCTTATTGTATTTTTGAACCGTTTTTTACCGGGCATGAGGGCGCCAATATGTTTTGCCGCAGGTATTGTAAAAATCAACAGCAAAAAAGTTTTCTTATATAGCCTAATGAGTGTTCTTATATGGAATCTATTTTTAGTGATGGCTGGTTTTTATATTGGCTCTACCTGGGACGAGGCTGCGGAATTTTTAAAGAATTACAATATAATTGTAACATTGATATTCATCCCTATTTTAATTATTTTTGCAATAATA
>JAGMEL010000271.1 GCA_023128195.1 Caldifarciminota bacterium
TAATTTCAATTCTTCGATCCTTGAAAGCTTTAACCATCGGTCAATGAGCCCGAGAAGTTCATTTAGCCGAATTTTCATCCGATTGACAATCTTTGCTTGTTCTTGAGAAATCGCACCTGCCACACCGCCGGCAAAAACTTCTAAATACTGCATCACTGCAACTAAAGGTGTCCTCAATTCATGTGAGACCAATGCAATAAAGTTCTGTCTCATCTTTTCTTTCTCTTCTCTTAATCGTTCTGCCTCTAATGAAACCCTTCTCTTTTCTAATGCCCTCCTGGCTATAATCTTTAACTCCTCTGGATTAAATGGCTTTGGTAAAAAATCAAACGCCCCTTTTTTCATCGACTCTACTGCCGATTCAATTGTCGCATATCCAGTAATAACAATCGACACAATATTTTTATCTTTCTTTCTTATTTCCTCTAAAACTTCCATGCCACTCATACCGGGCATCTTTAAATCCACAAATACGATATCCGGCTTAAAATCATCAACCTTTTTTAAACCTGTTGCACCCTCACAACTTGTCTCAACCAGACATCCTTCTCCACTAAGAATCTGAGCACTGGCATCGCAAATAACCTTTTCATCATCAATTATCATTATTTTAGGGGGATTTTTATATCTATAATCCATGACTAAATATAATCAAAAATTCTGGGAAATCAAGAGATTCTACAGTTGAATTATCTCCAGATTCTCTCGACTCCCTGTCTTTATACCTTACCCTCCATCTATAACTCTATCTACAAATTTTCCTACTACAATTTTATTTGAATGATTGATATTGAGATTATCTGTAGGTTCACCATGTTTTATTACTGAATTTTCATAAAAAAATCTCATCCTATCAAGAGTTTCCCCGATTCTCCCATTGCTTGCGTAATACATTAAACACGGTGCGATAACCTCGATTACAGAAAAACCTGGTTTTTGCAAGGCATCTGTTATCGAATACATTAATCTACGAGCATGCAGAGGTGTCCATCTTGCCACATAACGAGCACCGCATAATTTTGCCAAATGGGGAATATTAAGTGGTGATCCAGTATTGTTGTCGATTCTATTTCCCACAAACGGAGTCTTTGATAAAGATCTATGTTCGATAAATATACGATAAATAAAATTATTAATATATAGTAAAAGAAGATCAACCCCTTTTTTACACGTACCAATAAAATCGTCTGATTCAGATGCTATAAAATCAGTATCATTTAAAAAGACAACGACTTTTGAGTCAGTATTTTTGGACTTAAGCTTGGCTGCGTACTTAATCACTTTACCGTTGTTGACCTGAAAAGATTTAATTTTTAAATACTCAACAACTTTTCCTGTACAACCAATACCAGAAACCACACGTATCTTATTTAAGTCAATGTTCAATTTCTCTACAGTCTGAATAAAGGTATTAACGACTGTCCCGATCCCGCAACCGGGACACCAAACAGAAGAAACTGAATCTGCAGGTAAGAAACAGTCAGCCGGATGAGATGTTTCGATTATACCCCCATTTTTACTGAGTTGGTAATACCAATAGTAATAAAAGTCGATTCTATTGGTGCTTATATGGATATTTGTTTCGAGCGAACTTGGGATTTATAAAATGAACAAACTCGCCGCACCGCAATTTTTCGAGGAGTTCTTTTAGTTTCTTCTTTGCCTCATCAGTTAATTTAACAACTCCCAGATTTCTGCGAATCTTCTGCTCTACCAACTCCACAGTTGCTTCTTTTTTGATCATTATTGCATAATATGAATCAGTAGTCCCGAGGATTTTAAAAACTATAGTTTGTGTATCTTCTTCGCCTTTATCCTTTTTATGATTTGGTGTCTTAATAAAAGGACGAAACAAAGGAGGCAAATCTAATAACCTCACAAACGCCGCCAAATCAGCGAGATGTGTATAATGATCATCCACAGTTTTTATTTCAAAAGTGCCGCGTTTATCATCTTATAGAGCTGTTTATCCATGAAATTCCACTGACCAGTTGCACCCGATGGGCACGCTGCTATACAACAACCACAGCCTTCACACAACACATCATTTACTTTAACCACTCGCTTCTCACCGTCTATTTCTAATTCTCTGGCACCATAAGGACATAATGGAATACATACCCCACAACCACTGCACACATCCTCATCAACGACCGCCACAATAGGCTCATGCTTTAATTCTGCACTTGAAAATAAATCTGTTACCTTACTCGCCGCACCTGATGCCTGAGCCACTGTTTCAGGAATATCCTTAGGAGCCTGCACAGCACCGGCAACAAAGAACCCGGCTGAGATACTCTCAACAGGTCTCAGCTTTGGATGTGCCTCTGATAAAAATCCATGTTCATCAGCAGCAATCTTTAATTTAGAAAGCAAATCATTATTCCCACTACTCGGAATCATAGCCATTGCTAGAACTACCATATCACATTCAACTTCGATCTGCTTACACGCAAGCGTATCCACGCCCAAAACCACAAGTTTACCATTATCTCTGTAAATCTTTGATACTTTTCCCCGAATATAGACAACATCATCATCAGTTTGAGCTCTGGTAACAAACTCCTCATAGCCTTTCCCACCGGCGCGAACATCAATATAGAATACGATCGCTTCACCATTAGCAACCTTATGTTTATATAACATCGCATGCTTTGCCATATACATACAGCATATTTTAGAACAGTACGGCTTATGATGTTCGGTATTCCTGGATCCGACACAACTCAAAAACACCACCCGTTTGGGTACTTTATTATCAGAAAGCCTTCTTATCTCACCCTCGGTTGGCCCGGTCGCTGATAAAAGACGCTCAAATTGCAAACCATCCAGCACATCCTCCAATTTACCACCGCCGTACTCAGGAAGATTTTTAGCAGAGTACAAATCATATCCCGTTGCTACTACAATAGCCCCGATCTTTTCTTCCAATATCTCGGGTTGCATATCAAAATCAATAGCCTTGGGTTCACATACATCAGCACATTTACCACAGGCTATCGGTAAAAAACCCGGACATTTTTCAGCATCTATTGTAAAGGTAGCAGGAATCGCTTGAGGAAATGGCATATATATCGCCTTACGCGCTACAAGTCTCTGATCAAACTCATTCGTTGTTGCCACCGGGCATACTTCAATGCATTTATCACAGAGTGTACATTTATCCGCAATAACATATCTCGGTTTTTTCAAAATTTTCACATTAAAATTACCTACATAACCAGAGATTTCTTGAATTTCACTATATGTTAATAATTTTACTTTAGGATGCCGCGATATTTCGACCATCTTAGGTGTCATAATACACTGAGAACAATCAAGCGTAGGAAAGGTCTCGGAAAGTTGAATCATATGACCGCCTATTGAGGGATTCCTTTCAACAAGGAGAACTTCATATCCTGCATCACCGATATCCAGTGCCGCCTGTATACCGGCTATGCCTCCGCCAATAACGAGCGCTCGTCTCGTAACAGGTATACTAATAGGTTCAAGTGACTCGTTCTGCTTTACCTTCTCAACTATAGTACTTGTTATCTTTATAGCCTTGCGCGTAGCTTCTTCCATATTATCCCGATGAACCCAGCTACACTGCTCCCGGATATTGGCAATTTCACATTGATACGGATTAAGGCCAGCCAGTTCACAGGTTTTACGAAAAGTAGTTTCATGTAATGTAGGAGAACAACAAGCCACAATTACACTATCGAGTTTTTTCTCCTTAATAGTATTCTGAATTAATTTCTGTCCCGGATCAGAGCACATGTAAAAATAATTCTCTGCCAGTACAACTCCAGGATACTTACTAAATACTTGTCTAAGCTTTTCAACATCAACTGTTCCAGCAATATTAGTACCACAATGACAAATAAAAACTCCAATTTTTTTACTCATTTTCGTCTCCTTAAAATATAATTATGAATTGATTCCGCGGCTTTCCGACCATCTCCTAAAGCAAGGATAACCGTTGCATTACCTCTTATTGCATCACCTCCAGCTACAACGCCTTCGATATTAGTCATCAAATTTTCATCGACCTTAAACGTACCCCACCGAGTTGTCTCCAATTCAGGGGTTTGATCAAGAAAAAGCCTGTTAGGTTTGCTTCCAAGGGCTTCAACAACTGTATCCAACTTCATGGTGAACTCGCTGCCCTCGATTTTTATGGGTCTGGGACGTCCACTTTTATCAGGTTCACCAAGCTTCATCTTAAGCAACTCAATACCAGTAACCCAACCGTCCTCATTGCCGAGTACCCTTGTTGGGTTTACCAACTCTATGAACTTCAACTTCTCCTCAATGGCATGTTGCAACTCCTCGTCCCTTGCCGGTGCTTCTTTTTTGGTTCTTCGATAAAGTATATATACATCCTTGGCACCAAGTCGGATGGCACATCGTGCAACATCCATAGCTACATTTCCAGCCCCGATAACTCCAATGGTGTTGCCACATACAATCGGAGTATCATACTCCGGGAATTTATAAGCCTTCATCAAATTGGTCCGGAAGAGAAATTCATTGGCTGAATAAAGTCCTTTAAGTCTTTCTCCTTCGATACCGAGAAATTGGGGTGCACCAGCTCCTGTTCCAATAAAAACTGCGCCAAATTTCTTGCGCAGTTCATTAAACATTATGTTCTGTCCAACAATATGATTCAGCTTAACCTCAACACCAACTTCAGTGAGATATGATATTTCATAGTCCACAATATCTTTGGGAAGCCTAAAGGCAGGAATACCATATTGCAACACGCCGCCAGCCTTATGCAGAGCCTCAAACATAGTTACCTTATAACCGTATTTGCGCAGATCTACGGCACAACTAATGCCCGCAGGACCCGAGCCAATTACCGCAACCTTTTCTGGTTTTTCCTCAATATGAAATCCTTCTTTGACCCCATTATTCATTGCCCAGTCAGCCACAAAGGCCTCTAACTTACCAATGTTAATTCCATTGCAGGTCAGCGAGAATGGACAAACACCTTCGCACTGTTCTTCCTGGGGACACACCCTTCCAGTAATTGCCGGTATTGCATTGTCTTTTTTGGCGATAAAAAAAGCCTTCTTAAAATTACCTGCGACAATTTCCCTTATCATCGCCTTGATGTCCATATGAACAGGGCACAGTTTTTCGCAAGGACCATGTATACACTGAATGCACCTCTGGGCTTCGGCAATCGCTTCTTCTGCATTGTAGCCAAATGGTACTGAGCGAAAATTTTTTACTCGCTCATTGACTGATTGTTCCTCCATAACAACGCGTGTGCCGCCTATCTGGATCATTTTTTAACTCCAGCCTTACTTGAATAATAGTTTATCGCCTCGGACTCTTTTTCTTTAAACATCTCGAGGCGACTTATCAAATCCTCAAAGTTTACTTTGTGGGCGTCAAACTCTGGACCATCGATACATGCTAATTTCATTTCACCATCGATGAAGACACGGCAAGATCCACACATTCCCGTACCATCTAACATGACAGAATTCAAGCTTACTATAGTTTTAATCTGACGGGGCTTGGTTATATCTGCCACCGCCTTCATCATCACAGGTGGACCAATAGCAATCACCCGATCAACGCCTCCAGAGTTCCTATATTCATCTAATAGATTCATTAGTACATCAGTCACAAAACCATGATGTCCTTTAGAACCATCGTCAGTAGCAACACAGGTTCGAGAGCCCAGCGCAGTTATCTCATTTTCTAATATCAATAATGATGCGGTGCGGGCACCGATCACTGAAATAACCTCATTTCCAGTATCTGCCAGCGCTCTTATGAGCGGATAAATACAGGCAATCCCAGTTCCACCGCCGACACAGATAACCCGTCCAAATTTCTTGATTTCACTCGGATTTCCTAAAGGACCTACGCAATCAAGGACCACATCACCGACATTTAAAATCCCCAACTGCTTTGTGCTTTTACCCACTACCTGGAATATCAGTGTTATCGTACCTTTTTGAGTATTGAAATCTGCTACGGTTAAAGGAATTCGTTCGCCTTTTTCATCGATACGAATTATTACAAATTGTCCGGGCTGAAATCTCTGAGCTACATTAGATGCCTCAACCTCAATTAGATAATTGCCGGGGCAGAGATCTTTTTTATCTATAATTTTGTGAATCATATGTTAACTTCCGCCTCTTTTGTAACAGTAACCCATATAGCAAAGTCAGGACAAAACATCTCGCACATACCACAATTTATGCACGCTTCTATATTTTTAACAACAGGCGGATGATACCCATTTGAATTAATTTCTTCAGATATTTCTAACACACTTGCCTGGCAGATTTCTATGCAAATGTTGCACCCCTTACATCTTTCATTTATTATATGAACTTCAGCTTTCATTTTTTGTCTACAAACTTTCCTATTATAATCTTATTATTAATCCTGATATCAAGATTCTCTGTGAATTCATCTTGTTTTATTACTGAATTAGTATCGTAGAATTTCATCCGCCCTGCTGCATCTGCCATTCTGTCATTGCTTGCATAATACATTAGGCAGGGTGAGATGACTTCAATTACAGAAAAACCCTTTTTATAGAAAGCATCTATTATAGAATACATGAGCCATCCAGCATGGAGCGGTGTCCACCTAGCTACATATCGGGCACCACATGATTTTGCCAAATGGGGAATATTAAATGGCAATTCAAAATCTTTATTAATCGAAGCCCTCATAAATGGGGTAGTTGGAATAGCCCGGTTTTCTGTAATCGTATAAATAATATTATTGATGTGTATAACAAGAATATTTACATCATTTTTTCCTATCTCTATAAAATCTTCTGCGCCAGATACAAGAAAATCAGCATTATTAGAAAAGACAACGACTTTCGAATCAGAATTTTCGGACTTAACCTTGGCTGCATATTTAATCACTTCACCATCATTAACCTGAAAAGATTTAAATTTTAAGTACTCGGCAACTTTCCCTGTACAACCAATACCAGAAACCACACATATCTCATTTAAATCAATGTTCAATTTCTCTACAGTCTGGATAAACGTATTAATGACCGTCCCGATCCCACAACCGGGACACCAAACAGAAGAAACTGGATCTGCACGTAAAAAGCAATCAGCTGGATGTGATTTCTCAATATTCTTTACCATTTAATCGTTCAAAGTTCAACTACTTCCTTTTTCTCTTTTAAGGTAGACCAAATTGCAAAATCTGGACATAGCATCCCACACAAACCACAATCAATACAATTACCCGGATTCTTAACAATGGGAAAATGATACCCCTTTGCATTAAACTCTGTAGAAATCTCCAAAACATCCATAGGGCAATATGAAACACAAAACCCACACCCCTTGCAGATGTCCTTCTCTATATGCACCTCTCCCTGAGCAACCTTAACACCAGTAGGGAATATCTTCATTTACACCTCCATTTAATGACACGCAAAAAAAATCTTTTTTTATTCACTTATATCTCCTTGAAATATTTAGCAAAATCTAAAAAAAACCTGAAACCAGGTTTTTTTAATTTCCTTTTCAGGATCGACCATCAAAATTCTGGGATTATTCATATAACCTGTTCATTATAATCCAAAAAAAGGGAAAGTCAAGAAGACGGTTCTTAATTCCAGCCGAAACTTTCTCACTCCACCAGGTTGCTGTTATCGATCACCGGCTATCTATTATCCTCTATCTACCATCTTCTATCTTCTCACTATTTTAACTAAAGTCCCCCTTGGTACTAATGCAAATAATTCAATAATATCCCTATTTCTCATTCTTATACAACCGTGGGATGCAGATCTTCCAATCAAATGTTCCTCTGCAGTACCATGTATATAAATACAACGTTCATATGAATCAATACCTTTACCTTTATTAATACCTTTTTCTAAGCCGCGCAGCTTTAGAATCCGTGTGGTAATCAAATCTTTTTCTATGTCGGCGCCGATTTTTGCTATTTTCCTGGTATTTCTGCATGATTTAAAAATTGAACCAATTTCAGCATTTTTTCCTATTTTATTAGAAATACAATGCATACCAAAAGGCGTTTTATTACTATCCTCTTTATTGCCTATCCCATATTTAGAAGTAGAGATAGGATATCTTTGAATAATTTCTTCGCCTTTTAAAAAATAAAGTTTTTGTTTGGAAATACTTACTACAATCGCATATTGGTCTGGTTTAAGACCAAATTTTGATAACAATTTCCCAATTGCTGAAATTTCCTTCATTTTAAAAATTTCTCCTTTATCTTCTGTGACACTAATTCCTCATCAATTATATCTTCAATCTTCAGTGAGTCAAGAAAGAAGAATAATGATGCAGAAAACGCAGTATCGCTACGCTTGCAGTATCGTCCCGACAAAGAAGTCGGGACTCGCAGAAAACGCAAGAGATAGAGACGTAGGGCAAGGCTTTCTTGACCCGTTACGTATTGTAATGGGTAGCCTTGCAAAAAACAATAAAAAAATAATGCGAAGCCTAAAGGTTTGCCCTACATTTTTATGACCTAGTTTAGTAAATCGACAGATTCATCAAGGAAGAATAATTTAGTGTGTAGCAGAAGAGTATGAATATCCAGATATTTCGAGGTGTTTAAATAGTTTTTGTCATTATAATATATGAACAAACAACAGCCGTGTTTTATTGTATCAATAATACACTTACTTTTGTTCTTTGACAATGCTGGACATCCCCAGCTTCTTCCAAGCCTTCCATACTGTTTGATAAAATCCTGGCTAACATAATGTGCACCATGCATAACAACACTTCTCTTGCGGGCATTATCATTAAACAATGTATCTACACCATCAAGTTTTAAAGAATACCCATGCTTACCATAATAAGCTTCTGCAGTAATAAAAAAACCAAAACAACTTTGACAAGATTTCGGCTCATTTGAAAAATATTTGGCGTATTTATTTCCTGTATTCTTGCCATGCGCAACAAGAGTATTATATAATAACTCTTTTGAATCTAAATCTATGACAAAAAATCTTTTTTCATTAGCTGAGATTGTATAATCAATCACAGTAATTATAGCTTTATCAGAAAGAAATCCCTCTGCTTTCATGTTAATATAACCAATAACTGCCAATCTGAACACTTTATAATGTAATTTACCTACCAATCCGCACTCTTTATATAATTTTTTAATGTACATTTTGAACATTTCTTTGTGAAAAAAATTTTGTGTATGCGAATAATCAGCTATTACTTCTTCATTATAAGCAGTAATTAATGAAAATCCACGGGACTGATAGATAAACAAAACAATCAATAGGAATAACAATCTCAGTTTCATATTATTATATTGTTTTTTCGTCTCCTATTTATTCTACGCTTGTTATGGTGATTCTTTGATTCGTTCTAAAATCTGTTTAATTTTTTCCTGTACCACTTTGGACTTAACATCATGATAAAAGTTGTTTCCTAAGAATTTACCTTTTCTATCAGGAACAAAATGTCTGCAAATCAATGTGGGCAAATCCCAGTGATTTTCCTTACCTGTATAATCTTTGTACCTTTTGGCTTTTAACTGTTCTTCTGACAAACTTAAAATATCATTCAAGGCAGTAACTATATTTTCTTCTTGATTTTTTCCTTCATATTGCAATTCAGCATTTTCAAAATAGCTCGCAACTGGATTTTCACCTTCCTTGCACTTTATGAAACCCATGCATAAACCCAGAAGCAGCAAGGCTAAATTAAAAGTTATTATTTCATTTGATGTCATATTTTTCCCCTTTTTTCTTTTTCAATATTTCTCTAATTTTTTTTGACCAATAATTGTATTCATCTATGGTTTTTTTGCAAGATATAAATTTGAAATTTATTTGGACTTTGGTTTTTGTCCCGATTTAGCATATTAATTCTTTATATAAGAAAATCGAGGATCCCGCAGAGCGGGAGAACTTGGATTTTGGTTTTTTGTCTATACTGTCTACTATCTACTGTCTACTGTCTACTACGTAGTATCAATATCCCCAGATTTCGTTCAGGTATACTGTTCTGCGGCATGTCGGACACAGAAATTTCAAATGTTCGCTACGATACGGCGCCACATCAGGACTTTTTGGCATTGCTTCCTCGCCATATTCCTGGGACAAAACCAAAAATAGATTTGGGTTAGCATATGCTAATTCTCCAACCCTTTTTGCTATCCATAAAAGATGCGCCCGTGTTGTTATTACCTCACCACACTTTTCGCAAAGGATCAATTCCTTCTCAATTACATTATCATATCCTTCATTTTTTATCTGGGATAAATCATATTCCTGTGTATGTTTGATACCTTCTTTTGTAGTACAATAAGCAACGCACTGCCCACAATAAATGCATCTTTCCTGGTGGTGAATTTCTCTGCGTATCTTCTTTATTTTATCATCTTCCTGATCGCGTGCATATGCCGGGCATACCTCAACACAGGCACCACACAAAATACATTTATCAGGATTGAATTCTATTATGCCTCTGAATCTCGGTGCTGCGGGTGATGGTTTAAATGGAAATTTTGAAGTATATGGTCCTAAAAATATTGCTCTTATTGCCTCGCCAAGTTCTCTTAATTTAGGCTTCCTCATTATTTAGACCTCCAATCTTTCGCTTTTAGAATATTGATAAAACAGAAACGGCTTAAAAGGGCTATAAATGTTTGCCATTATTGCCCTCTCGAGCCTTCTTTGAGCCTTCTTATCCCTCTTTTTTTTCAATCTGTTCACCACCCAGTTTATCTTCACCATATTTATCAACAATTGTTCCTTTCCACAGCTTGGTTCCAAAGTGTAATGAACCTTTCATAAGGGCATGTGCTGCCACGGGACTTGTCATAAGCAAAAATGCTCCACAAATGAGTGCCTTTATTCCCATAGGTGTAAAACCCTTTAAGAGAAAAATGCCGACCATAATACCAAATGTTCCTAATGTAACACATTTTGTCGAAGCCTGCAAACGGTTATATACGTCAGGGAAACGAACCAATCCGATAGCACCAAGAATATCAAAAGCCACACCGATCCAGATAATGATCCAGCCAATAGGACTAATCATCAAGACTCCTTTTCTCAAGATATTTGCCTAATGCCAATGTACCGATAAAACTGAACAAAACAAGCGTAATAGATAAATCCATGAGATAAGGAAGGTCATAAAACAAGGCACTGAGTGCGGTTATGCCAACAAAAAGTATACCCATTATGTCTACACCAACTGCACGGTCAGCTATTGAAGGACCCTGATATATTCTATAGAGACATAAAAAACCGCCAATTGCGAGAATACTGATAATAATGCTCATTCGAATATCCTCCTTAAATATTTCTCAAAAGGACTGGCGATTATCTTTGATGCCTTATCCATAGCCGACGTCTGTACCCAGATCCAGTGTATGTAGAGATATTCGTCTTCAATCTCACAGGTCATTGTACCAGGTGTCAGGGTTATGGAATTTGCCAAAAAGACCTTTGCGATGTCGCTCTTCAAAGAAGTCTTGATTTTTACGATACCAGGTTTTATTGGTCTTTGAGGATGCAATACCCGATATGCAACATCAATATTAGCACGCAACATGTACCAAATGAACACAGGTATATAGACAATAATCCAGAAGAGCCGGTGTAATTGTAGAAATTTCATTGGTTTCTTGGTAAAGTATCCTCCAAATACAACTGTTCCGAGTAAAGCAACAATCACCCCTATAACCACATGATCCAGATTAACACTCAGAGTCAATAGAAGCCACAAACAGAAAGCGATTATAAAATAGATTATGTAGCGCATCTATACCTCCTCAGAAACTCGCTGCGAAACTATTAAAGACTAAATGAGAATACTCGAGACCTCTTAATAAAGCATGAGCAGCTGGACCAACAATAAAATTTATAATTGGTTGAAAACCAATACCAAGTATCACAATCAAAACCACAAGAAAAACCATTGCTATCCTCATTGTGAACGGTGCCTCTTTTGCATCAATCTGGCCTTTTTTCATGAATACGTTGTTCTCTATCTTCAGAAGATATGCCAAAGTCAAAACACTAAGGAGAATTGCAACCAGTGCAACCCATATGAATCCTGCTTTTATTATACCGATAATAATATAGAATTTCGCCCAGAAACCAACCAAAGGTGGTATACCAATTAAAGAAAGTTTACCAAAACGAAAACTCCAGGCAGTAGTGGGCATCCGCTCACCAAGACCTGCAAGTTTATTTAAATCTCTGGTACCTGCAACATGTACTACTGAACCAGCCGTTAAAAACAACAATCCCTTTGCCAGGGCGTGTGCCAGAATAAAGAAAATGGCACCAGTAACACCATAATAATTTCCAATCCCAAATCCTAACATAATATAGCCTATCTGGGAAACACTGGAGAAACCTAGTAGTCTCTTGTAATCTTTCTGACTGAGCGCAGTCAATCCGGCAAAAATTATAGATAACAATCCCAAACCAATTAAGACATTAAAAAATTGTGGGTCATTTGCACGTGTTAATCCAAAAACATTAAAAACTATTCTCGCCGTAGTATAAATACCAAGAACCTTAATAAAAATACCGGATAAAAGGCTTGAGATAGGCGCTGGTGCAGCCGGATGAGCATCTGGTAACCATGAGTGAAAAGGCACCAAAGCAGCCTTAATAGAAAATGCAAAAAGCATCATTCCCAAAACCATCCAGAAAAATGGTGTGTGCCCCATCACCTGTAATGAATTAGAAATATCAGCAAGATTAAGGGTCGACGTCTTTGCATAAATAAGGGCTATAGCCAGAAGAAATGTCAATCCACCAATCTCACCCATAACCATATATTTAAAAGAAGCCTCTAATTCTTCGGCATCAACGCCAAAAGCAACAAGTGCATATGAAGAAATCGCCGCAATTTCCAGAAAGACAAACATATTGAACAAGTCACCTGTGATAGAAACTCCCATCATTCCTGCAGTTATTAACATAAATAACGTATAGAATTTCCACTGTCCTGTATAACGTGACATATAACGCAAGGAAAATAGACTACCAGCAAATACAATAATTGAAATAACCAGCACCATAAATGCTGAGAAAGAATCGAATGTCATAACAATGCCAAGCGGTGGCGGCCAATTACCCATTTTGTAAACAATCAT
>JAGMEL010000272.1 GCA_023128195.1 Caldifarciminota bacterium
TTATAAATTTTTCCAAGTATTGGAATAAGAAAAGCACTTATTAAAGGTAATGCAAAAAACATGGGAATAAATGACATCATCGCCTCCTTTGAAAAAGGGTAAATAGGCGTAAAAAAGGGTGAATAAGGGTGAATAAGCGAACAAAACTAAACATTATGTTGCCTCCGCTTTTCTTTTGATATCAAGTGACTGAATTAATCGCATAAAGAGATAGTCAGTGCGCCCAATTAAACTATCGATCATCTTATATTTCTGTTTGTCTAAAATTTTATCTTCAAAACAATCATCTACATCACCAGAAAGTTCCCCTAAAGAACCCTGGGCAATTGATAGATGTTGAATATATATACCGATTGATGTCCTTTTATAACCTTCCTGAATATTTTGTTTTATTGATCTTGCACTGTCACGCATTTGAGATATTCTGCGTAATTCTTCTTTTGGAAATTTCTTAGTAATTTCATAAATTATCCGACGTAATTCACAGGCATTTTTCCACACGATTAGCTTCATATATCCCTTTCCCATTAGTCCTCTTTTCCCCTGTTCACCCATTTTTGCCCTTGTTCTCCCTTGTTTAACCATTCTTGTCATCCTCTTAGCTTCCTAATTTCCGCAATGTCAAATGTCTTGTAACGATTATATATGCGCATAATTATAGTAAGCATAAGTGCTGTGGTTCCTAATGCAATCACAATCGCTGTAAGCACCAAAGCCTGGGGAATTGGATCAACAAAATTGTGTGGTGTATCAAGCTGGGTTATAATCGGAGCCAGGGCACCTCGTTTAAAGCCAACAAAAGCGAAAAGAAGATTTATTGCGTATTCAATAAGCGCAAAGCCGATCGCAATTTTAATTAAATTCCGTTTTGTAACAACGGCATAGAGGCCAATCAGAAACAGGATGATACAACTTGCAAAGACGATCATATTCTGCTCCTTAATACCAAAATTCTGATTTTTTCAATTTGAAATTTGAAATTTGAAATTTGAAATTTCATCAGTCCTCCATTACGTACTTCATTGCTGCTAGAGCAAGAAAAATAGAAAATAACCCGGCACCGACTTTAATACTAATGGCAATATTACAGAACGGAATAATGCCTGCGCTCAACAGATGAAGTGGCGTGCCTTTTGGAAGAAAGTTTAAGAAAAATGTCCCAGCCAGCAAAAGTCCTGATATCGCAATGCCAATAAAGAGAAGCCCGCCTATACTTTCAAATATTGAAGCTATATTCAGGGATTTCTTTTCCGACTTAGCTCCACTGCCAAATGCGAGAAATTTCAAAATAAAAACACCGGCAATAATAACTCCACCGGCAAAGCCACCACCCGGTGTTAGATGACCATGTAGAATAATGTATACACCGAAAATAAATATAAACCCGATTACGATGTTGGTTATCGTTTTAACAATCAAACTCATTCCCTTCATTTTTTCCTCCCTGACTTTCGCATTAGTGCTACAACACCGATAACCGAAGTAAATAATACTGTCGCCTCACCCAGTGTGTCAAGTGCACGGAAATCAAGAATCACATCAGCAACAATATTTGCTCCTCCAGTCTTAGGAAGCCCGAGTTTAATATATTCACTTGCAATTTTCATTATTGGATTTCCAAAATCCGGTATCTCTTGTAGTGATCTAAACATAACTATTAAAAATAAAATGGTAAAAAATGCGTACAAAACAATAGCACAAATATGAGTACTCGATAATTTCTTGCCAATTGTTTCATCAATATGGGTGGTTCGTGAAATTACTGCGATGAAAATTACAATAGTGAGAACTTCAATAACAATTTGAACAATCGCCAAATCTGGAGCCTGTATTAAAATAAACATAATAGCCACTGAAAAGCCAACTGCGCCCAGCGAAATAACCGCAGACAAGAGATCTTTTATTTCAGTTGCAACTATTGCTGCAATTATCATAAAAGCAAGAAACAGATAGAGTTCAATCATTTGTTCTCCCTTGTTTACCCATTTTTATAATACCAATAATATTAAAATGATAATTCCACCCAAAAACATCCAACCGATATAATTATATAACTCGCCAGTGTGTAAGGCTGACGTCAAATTACCCAATGCTTTGATAAGTTTACCAATATATTTATAAAAAGCAACAATTAACGAATTGATAACATCCCTAAATACCACAGCCAACCCACGGGTTATCCCCAGTAAATAATTATAGAAATCAAAAGCCCCGCCTTCACCAAAATCATAGGTTTTCTTTAACATACCAAGTGTATTAACAGAAGAATAGAAATTGGGACCGGTTATTCTTGCTGCTTCTTCATCCAATATCTCACCACCAACAAATACTTTACTTCTTCTCGGCTTCTTCGCAGTGCCTAATAAGAAAACAATCAATCCTATAATAACTCCAACAATGATCAATATCGTTGCAAGACGTGGATCCCAAAAACCAATCTCTCCAATTTCAAATGGCAGCGCTGGTAAAATAAGATGTTTTAACGGAATTGCCTTAGCAAATACCCCAAAAACAATACAGGCTGATGCCAGAATAAGCGACGGCACGACCATATCAAAACGTGCCTCCCTTACTTTATTGAGCACTTTTGGTCTTTGTCCCAAAAATAATGAATGGATCATTTTCAAAAAGGAGGCGAGAGTTAAGACACTACCAAACATTGCAGCAATTAAAAATATTGGCCATAGATTTGTTTGTCCGGAAAGTTCAACCACGCCCTGATAAACCATCCACTTTGAATAGAAACCATTAAAAGGAGGCACACCGGATATTGCAAAGGCTGCCACAATAAAAGTAAACATAGTTACCGGCATCTTAGTTCCGAGACCACCGAGATTATCAAGCTGGGTAGTTTTTGTTCGATGTTCTACTGACCCGGCTGATAAAAATAAACAGGATTTATATATTGCGTGATTGATCATATGAAATAGTCCTCCGGCAATACCAATCGGGATTCCTGTCCCGATTCCCATAACCATATATCCAACCTGGGAAACAGCGTGAAACGAAAGAAGTCTCATCGCCTCTTTCTGAACCATAGCCATCATGACCGCTGCAATTATGGTTATTGCACCTATCGCCATTAATATAATCCTTATTGGCATTGACCCGGAAATATCAAAGATGAAATAAGAGACCCTTATTAATAAATAGATACCCAGCAGTTTATCAAGACTGGCCGGAATAAAAGCCATTGTAGATGCCGGAACGACCTTAGCCGATTCAGGTATCCAGGTATGCAATGGCATAGCCCCAGCCTTGGCAATTGCACCGATAAATATTAAAATGTATGAAAATATTAACCATGGATTGTTCAACAAAATTCTTGGGGCAAATGGAAAATTAACAGTACCCACTTTAACTAATAATATTACAATACCAAGCATCATAGCAAAATCAGCTACACCAATAATCGTTATTGCCTTTCGTGCGGCAAACGAACTATCTTTCTTACCAACCAGAAGAATACCATATAACGAGAAAACAAGCACGTTCCAGAAAATTAGTAAAAATATCAGATTGCCGCTAAGGACCACGCCATTTGCCGCTGCAAGAGTAAGGGCTATATATAGATAATATGCCCTTTCTCTTGGTTTTTTGGACATTGCCTTTAAAGAATATACCCATATCAAAAATGCAAATATCGCATTAAAAAGAAGAATAAATCCCGCAAGGCTGTCTATATATATTTTTGCGTCAAATCCAAATATCGTTGCCGTGACCTGGGAAATGACTTCATTTCTCGAGATAATAAAAAGTTTTATCGCAAAGAACAAGGTAAGAACAAAACCAACAAAATTAAATTCAGTGCGTAGTCGATTAATAAGATAACCAAACAAACCACCTATTAATGGTAACAGAATAACAAGATAATAAATCTCAATTTCAAAACCTAAAATATTGGCGCTCATATTTAAAACCCTCCGTTACCTATTAAGTAATTTTCCGGAAAGTAAATGAAAATACCCAGCAGTAATGAAACTAATGCGAGAATGAATACCACAGTCAATCCGGTATAACTTATATTCTTAATCTTCCCTATCTTTTCACCAAAAAATAGGTTATTATAAAATCTAATAATGTAAAGAATTGTGAAAACGGCAGCAACAATTGCTCCAATACCAAAATACCCGGATTTTTCAACCGCACCAACGATTACCCCTAATTTTGCAAAGAATCCAATCATCGGGAAGAAACCAACAATAGAACAAGCCAGGAATGCCATTGAGACGCCGAGAACAGGTGATACCTTAAACATACCACTAATAGTATTCAAATCACTTTTCCCGGTTGCATCTTCAATAATACCAACGCCATAAAACAGTCCTGATTTTGCAAGGGCATGGGCAAGGATATAAAGCGCGCCGCCAATCATACCATACCTACCACCCACTGCGAATCCGAGCAGGATAAAACCAATCTGGCTGATTGTAGAAAAAGCAAGGAAATCTCTTAAATCTTTAGATAGAAGTGCTGCACCTCCGGCTATAATACTCGTAGCAATAGCCAACCAGGCTACAACATTAAAGAATTCTGGAGCAAAATAATTGCCCGCTGTAAAAAGTCTCAAGAACAGTATAACGCCTATGTTTTCAGCTATTCCAGCAAGACACCCGCCGATTGCTGAAGGTACTGATTTATATGCAGGTACCAACCAGATATGGAGAGGAATGGTAACTGATTTAGCAAGAATACCGATCAGAATAAATACTGAAGCGAGATCATTATAAATTTTGATCTCAAAGAAATTGAAGGTACCATTATCAAGATATAGTATTACCAAACCTATAAGCATAATTGCGGCTGCGGCAAAGTTTATAAAAAAGGTAATGTTTGCTGCATGAATGTTTTCTTCTTTTCTGTAAAAACCAACTGTTCGCCATATAGCAAAGGTTGAAATCTCCCAGAAGATAAAAATGAGCAAAAGATTGTAAGAAAGTGCCACGCCTACTCCCGAACCAACGATTAGAAGAAGCATAAGATAATATTCTAATCTATGCCCTTTTTGCTTTATTGTTACAAGTGAATAGATAAAGGACATTAAACCAATAAATATAAACAAAGCACTAAGGAAGATACCAAACCGGTCTAAGAAAAAGTCAAGTCCTATCATTTTTTATATCTCCTCTTAATCTTTTCAGTCTTTTCCCAGGATAGTTTCAATAGATCCTGGCCAGAATATTTCTTTTTCCCATTTTCATACACGAAAGTTCTGTCTGTACAACAATAGCACGGATCTACTGCCGCCAATACCAGCGCAGCATCAGCAATAGAATAGCCCTTCACTGCAATTACATTAGAGGCAATGTTCATATAACTCGGCGCCCTTACTTTATGCCGTACCGGCATATTTGACCCATCCGAACGTACATAATGGAACACTTCACCGCGCGGCGCCTCATGCCTGCCAATACCTTCACCAGATGGAATTTCATCTACCCTTGTTTCGATTGGTCCCTCGGGCATATTTTTCAAACACTGCCTGACAATCTTGATAGATTCATTACACTCAATCAATCTAACCTTTGCCTTTGCCAAAACATCGCCTTCTTCAAATACGATTTCATCCCAATCCACCTTATCATAGGCATCATATGGATCATCTTTTCGTACATCACAGGCATAGCCCGAACCGCGCGCTGTAGGACCAGTAACTGCATAGGCAATGGCATCTTCTTTTGTCAACACACCCACATTTTCAAGCCTTCCCCTTATTACAGGATCATCCAATATTGCATTTGTAAACATGGCATTCTTTTTTTCAAGCAAATCGAGATATTCCCTAATCTTCGGGTAGTCTTCTGGTAATATGTCTCTGCGTGCCCCACCAATCTTATTTATTGCGTAGTGGTTACGATTACCCATAATTAATTCAAACAAATCTAATAAAGGTTCACGATAACGCCACACCCACATCCATACTGTATTATATCCAATAAAGTGTCCTGCCAACCCAAGCCACAGATAATGTGAATGAATCCGTTCTAATTCGCCAATTATTGTTCTTATGTATTGAGCACGCGGCGGCGCAGTTATGTGAGCAATGTCCTCAACTGCCAAAACATATGCATAAGGGTGGGAATCTGAACAAATACCACAAATCCTCTCAACCAAAAACGGAACCTGATCCCATGTTAATGTTTGAGAAATAAATTCGTGACCACGATGATTATAGCCAATATTAATTTCTAAATCAACAACCTTTTCACCTTCAACAATCAATTTGAAGAATTCAGGTTCTTCTTGTAAGGGATGGTATGGACCAATTGGGACTATTCTTTTCAAGATGCCTCCCAGGGTTTCTTGCTAATCTTAATATCCTTATGTTCATCCGCATAATCACGACGCAGAGGACACAAATCAGCAGGCCAGGTTTCAGCAGTTAATAAAGGTATGAGATTAGGATGTCCTACAAAATCTACACCCAACAACTCATGTATCTCCCTTTCAATCCAGTTTGTGGCTGGCAAGAAAGTCGCTAAACTCTTTATTTTTAAATCATCTTTAGGTATCAATGTCTTTATATTGTAATAAGTTCCTGCTTCGTCATGAGAAAAATGATAAATAATTTCAATACCATCACGCGTATCAATACCCGTAGCAATAGAAAACCGAAAACCTTTTTCATTATGCAAAAACTTTGCAAAATCAAATAGCTTTTCCCTTGAAATTTTTATATAAATCCTGCGAGGTGCATGAATCTTTATTGAAACATCTGGAAATTTTGTACTAATTTCATCCAAAATCTTTTTTGAGTATTCTTTTTTCATCATAACCTCTTTAATGCTTTAACTACACCCATAATCATTGATTCAGGTTTTGGTGGACAACCCGGTATATAGACATCAATTGGAAGGTACTTATCATATGGACCCACCACATTATAAGAAGATTCAAACATATGCGTATGGCAAGTACAAGTTCCAATACCGATAACAAGACAGGGCTTAGGTGTCTGCTCATATACTCTTAAAACACGGGGCAAATTCTTCCGATTCAAAACACCGGTTACAAGCAAGGCATCGGCATGTCTTGGCGAACCAACAAGAACAATACCAAAACGCTCAATATCCCAACGTGGAGTTAATAAATCTAATATCTCAATATCACAATTATTGCAGGATGCCGCGGCAACATGAAAAACCCAAGGTGACTTTTTTAATCCCCAAAGTCTAGGATTTGCCATATTCTTCTCCTTTATAAACCATAAAATGCTAGAACCAACCCAATTATTGATAGAATACCCAGTCCTACCCAGAAAAACTTTAGTGCCTGGTCAATTCGCAGTCTTGGATTAGTGTTTTTCATAAGAACAATGAGCACTATTATTAATAGAAATTTTGGGATCGCCCACCAATCGGCAAAACCACCCCATAATATTGAAATCAAAAATAACGGCAAGAGGAAAAGCATCATTGCCCTGGTAACCTTATATATAGCCAGAGCAACACCTGAATACTCAATATAAGGTCCAGCCATTATCTCCTGTTCTGCTTCCGGAATATCAAACGGCACAAAACTCAATTTTGCTTGAACACATAAAAGTATGACCACAGCAGCAATCACCCCTGAGATTGAATATAAAAATGGACCCTGTACTTGCTGGGCAAGAACGATATCGCCAAATTTAATACTCCCACCTGCCTTTAATATAATAGTAGCTAACACAATTAAAAATGGTAATTCATAGGCAAAATACTGAGTCATTTCTCGCGAGGCACCGACACTTGCCAGAGGATTTTTAGAAGCAGATCCACCAATAATAATACCGATTGGAGGTAGAGCAAGAAGATAAATAATAACGATAATGTCGCCAACAAATGAGCCTGCTGGATAGAAATTCATGGAAAACAGCATCACCGCAAGGATTGACATCCCTACAAGACCAAGAAGTGGTCCTAAAAAAAATAGAGTTTTCGAACTACCCTCGGGGATTATTGTCTCCTTTAATAATAACTTTAAAAAATCTGCATAGGGTTGAAACCAGGGTGGACCCACTCTCCAATGAATACGTGCAGTAACTTTACGGTCGATCCAGGTCAGGAAAAGACCAACCACTGCACTAAAAATAAACCCGGGAAAAATAATATACGAAAAAAGAATTCTCACTATATTCATGCCTTTCTCCTGAAAAATGCGTTTTTGGAAACCATTCTCATGCCAATCTCATGCTTTTCAATTTCTTCCTCAGTTAAGAACTGAAGAGCCCCGGAAGAACACGCTGCGACACATCGGGGACCATCTTCTCGGTCATTACATAGATTACATTTTTGAGAGACATGCCTGACAAGCGGCGCATCAATCACACCAAACGGACAGGCATATGCACAACTCTGACACCCAATACAAATAAGTGAAGATCTTATCACCAAACCGGTTTCATCATCCCTTTTTATCGCATCAACCGGACATGCCGCAACGCACAAAGGATCTTTACAATGCTTACACGCAAGCGGGAGATAAGCCTCACCAGCAATCTCGCCATGTCTGATACGTGCTTCACCTTTGTAGGCTGCTTTACAAGCTGCCTCACAGGACCGACATCCGCAACATAAATCAAGGTCTAATACTATCCTCTTCGCCATATCTCCACCTCAGTTGGGATAAAATTAATAATATTATTATCGATATCAAAATCGAAAAGCGATTTCACTTCCGGGGTTTCTGCTGGTATTGAAACAATACCTTTTTCTACATCCTTAGTCAGTTTTGCTGCAAGCTCAATGCTTCCATGTTTTGATTTAATAGATATTATATCGTTTTGTTTAATACCCAATTCCTTGGCATCATGGAGATTCAATTTTAATATCTCTTTTTCAAAAAATCCAAGAAAATTATAGGCGATTTTTTCACCAATCAATTTAAAAATCTTTTTCTTTTTTGTTTTTGGTGTAGTACATTTTTCAACAAGTTTTTTGGCTCTCTCTTTAATGTTTATCTTGAGTTCAGGCATGTCCAATCGTTTACCTTTTCCAGACATCTCTTGAAATAATGCAAGTATTTCACTAATAGTTTTTGCACCACTCGGTGGTTTGATATTACCATCCAATTTCTTCTTACCAAAATTCGTAAGTATTGTACCTTCTTTTTCAAGATTTAAAGCTGCAGGAATTGTTGTATACCCATTATATTTTATTGTCGAAGTAGAATATATATTCAATGCCTTTAGATTCTTTGCAACTTGCGCATAATAAAAAGGAAATAATTCACCAAAATTAATCAGATGTTTAATCTTCTTCTTTTTAACAAGACTCATAATCGAGCCGAAGTACTGATTACCTTCAAATCCTGCAAATTCAACAAGGGGAACAACTTTTTTATTAGAAAAGGTGCTTAATTTAACAAGCCCTTGAGTTAAAAGTAGAGGATCATATGTATGTGCAAAAGGTAAACTTACAATAATAAGACCATTTTCAGCTTGTTTAAAACTTTTTGAAATCTCCGTGATTTTTGATTCGGCAATATTAGTAATTGCCGGAATATCAATATTTCCTATATTCTCCTGGGCAAGGCTAAATAGTAAAATAGGCTCAGTGCCAACTGTGCCTTTCAAAAAATCGTTTGCAAAACCAGCTGTATGCGAGTTGATCGTATCGATTACGACCAACCTATTCTTTCGATCACGTAATTTCCAGTTGATAAGCGCTTTAGAAATCATGGGCGCCTGGCTGAACGGATCGCCCAGCACAATAATCATCTGGGCATTGTCAATTTCATCAAGTGAAAAAGGTTTATTTAAAAATTTCTTTAAAAATATCTCAGGTTCAAAATACGTAGAGGCAATATTCTCAATCCCTGTTTTATTACAAAAACTGATTATTGATTCATACTCTTCAATAGTGATATTTCTATCGAATGTAACAGCAACATTTTTCGGGGCACCAATTATTTTCTTTAAGTCCTTTATAAGCTTAGACCACTCCAGTACCTTACCATTTTTCATGGGCATGGATAAACGTTTGGGATGATTCAGATATAAAGCAGCGGCACTTCCTCTTGGGCATAACCTTCCTTCGCTGCTGCCTTCTTTTATATATTCAACTCCCTTTACACCAAATTCATCAAAGACCACACCAAGCTCGCATCCGAAACTACAGAATGGACATACCGTCTTTTTAACAGTAGTAAAAGTTGGATCAATTTTTTTCATATAAACGGCTCCTCAATATCCTTCACATTTTCCCATGTAAGAACTGGACCATCTTTACACACATAAATCTCCCCCAGCCGGCAGTGATTACATTTGCCAAAACCACAAGACATATTACTTTCCATAGATAAATATATATTGCTGTGTGTAAAACCTGCCTCAACAAGACGCCGGGTTACAAATTTCAACATAATCGGTGGTCCGCAGGCAATAGTGGGCGAAGTTTTTACATTTACCGGGATTTTATCGAGAAGTACTGTTACCACACCTACTGTATCTTTCCATGATTCATCGCCAACATCAACAGTCAATACAATATCAACACCATTAATCTTTTGCCAATCCGGAATTAATCTTCTATATACTATATCATCTGGTGTACGTGCACCATACCTGATATAAATTTTCTTATAATCCTTAATATTATGTAATAAAGCCAAAAACAAAGAACGGAGCGGCGCAAAACCTACACCACCACCAACAATATATATCTCTTTTCCTTTGAAATCTTTCAATGGATACGGCTTTCCAAACGGTCCCCTAACACCAACGATATCTCCTTGTTTCAGATTAAACAGGGCAGTAGTTACCCTGCCAACCTGCATAATAGTGAACTCCATATCTTTAGCATAGGGCGACGATGAAGGAGTAAATGGTGCCTCACCAACACCGGGCACGGTCAACTCAGCAAATTGACCTGCCTCAAATTTTATCGGCATACCCTCGAGTATAAAGGTCGTAATATTAGAAGTCTCTGGTATTATCTTTTTTATCTTTGTGGGAACTGGATAGTATGGGTTTACCCCGTTAGAAAACCCCGTCCTTTGGTTTTGGTCTAACACTTTGTCCGAATTTCTAACGGGGTTTACAGGTTCCATAAAATCTCCCTTATATCGATCTTCCCTGAACATCCGCGATAACATCTTCCACACCCTGAACACGCATAAATACCTTCGTACCCGTTAAAATAATTAAATTTACATTGAAAACGATTCCAGAATCGTTCATCCAGTTTACTGCGCGGATTAGCTCCACCACCAACACGAGCATAGGCGGCATAATAACATGCATCCCAGGTTCTCACTCGTTCAATATTTTTTCCCTTTTTGTAATCGCTCAGTAAAAAGCAGTAACACGTGGGACAGACATGCAAACAGGCATAACACTCAACACAATCTTTCCGGGCATCATGTATTTTCTGTTTATCTGCTTTTTTAACTCGTTCAGGTAAATCCTTTTTAAAGGATTTCT
>JAGMEL010000273.1 GCA_023128195.1 Caldifarciminota bacterium
AATAGTGTTCAGCATAGCATCTATTTTTATAGAATACTGATTATTATCCTGAATCAGTACCAAAGAAACAACACTCATTTTTACTGAACTCACGGCGGTCTTTGCCTGTTCGAACTCAGTAAGAATTATCAGAGAATCTGAGCCAATAGAAACATGAAATCTGTTTTCGGCAGGATAAAATGTAATTGATTGATACAGCGATTTTTCAGCGATAGTTCTCACATTTTCCTCTGGGTCTTTTTCAAAAAGCCAACAACTGTAAAAAATCGCAACCTCTGAGCCGCTCATAATGATTTCATCCAGCCCTTTGCTAAAACATTTTTTTAATGATGTTTCTATTATTACAGAGTCCTTTTCAATACTAATAACTATTGGTGTGAAACCCGGGCTTGATTTTGTTAAAAGTACAAGCAAACCGATTATTGTACCGATTGCCTTGACCCCTAAGATTTTTAACAACAACGGCATAAAAAATTATAGCCCAAACTAAAATGATGTCAAGCCAAATTGTGTGAGGTTTACCCACATTGTAGTTGCTCAATTCATTGAGCAATGAAATATTAGCAAAAATATTAAAATGTCCGATAAATCAGACAACTACAGATGTAAATTTTTTGCACGAATAGATAATTTTATAAATAATCTGGGTTAAGATAATAACTATCAATTTTTGGCATTGAGGTTACATTTACGAAAACTGAAATTATGTCATTTATATACATCTCCTCTAAATCCTACTTCATGAACCTTTAATATTTTATTTTTATCGTCTATACTGAAAATTACCCTTATTTGTCCAATTTTCAACCTATAAAACCCTTTCCATTCTCCTTTCAATTTTCGTATATCTGCATATAAAGGATTCTTGTTATCTAACCAATCTCCAATATTTTTTATCTTTCTCTTTACTAAATTTGAGGTTTTTATATTCAGTTTTTCTAAGACCTTTAAACTTTCTTTGCTAAATCTGTATTTAAACATATTATATTATAATGATTGTCGTCGATTTTGGGGAATTTTTAGACCTTGTTTGCTGAATTTGTATTTCCACACTTTATAAATCTTGCTTCACGAATTTTTGATTTTTATACTTTTTCGGTGTTCCAAATAACTTTTTTATTTCCTCCATTTCTCCTTCTTCCACATAAGGAACAAGTTCCAATTTTAATCTCTGTAAATTTTCATCTAAAGCTTCTACTACTGCTTTCTTAATCAATTTATATAACTTCTTTTCTGTCACCGAAGTTAAAGTCATATTCCTCCTTTGAATATTTCACTCTTTTATATAATAATTTTATCTATTATTTATTAGAAGTCAATGGTGTTATTCAGATTTTTTCTTTGAATCCCGGCAATCAATATAATAACCATCATAATCTAAAATTTTAAGAACAATTCGTTCAATGAGATTAAGTAAACCAAAATATTCCTTGATGTTTGTAACGATTATTTGCAAACCATTATCGTCTAAGGTATTCAATTTCTTGCTGTGTATCGGTTGACAAATTTTTAAATTTATATATACTCACAACCATGAATAGAACATTATTAATTATTAAACCTGATGCCGTGAAGAGAAATTTGATCGGCAATATTTTGAAGCAAATCCTTGATGCCGGATTTAAGATGCTTGGCATGAAAATGGTATGGCTCACCAGAGAACAGGGTGGAAAATTCTATGAGATCCATAAAGGAAAAGATTTTTATGACTGGCTTACTAATTTTATCTCTTCCGGTCCGATTGTTGTCTGCTGTCTCAAACACCCTGAAGGTCCCAAGAAACTGCGCGAAGTCGTTGGTGCTACAGATCCAAAAAATGCAGCCCAGGGTACTGTTAGAAATCTTTATGGAACATCGGTTGGCGAAAATGTTGTCCATGCCTCGGCACCTGATGAAGATCCTGAAAGAGAAATAAAATTTTTCTTTGACGAGAAAGAAATGTTCGAATACTAACGATACAGAAGCAGTATCGCTACGCTCGCAGTATCATTTCATTCGCAGGAAGCGCAGTATCATCCCACACTTTTATCAAAAGTGCGGGATTCGCAAAAAATATCATCGGCGAACCCTGTTAGCTACCATTAAACAATCACAGTTACCTTCATTTCAATATATTTGCAGAATAGAATCAAGCCGAAGGCGATCCTGCGAGTCCCGAAGGGACGATACTGCAAATCCCGAATATCTTGTCGGGATGATCCTGCGAGTTCGCCTTAGGCGAACGATACTGCATTTAATTCCCTCTTGACGAATTTTTATTTCTGATTAAAATGTAATATATGAAACTAAGTTTATTTGTAATATTCCTGATTATGTCATGTCCCCGCCCGGGAATAAAAAAGATATCTGAACCGGATTATTTAAAAGAAGCACTGCGTAGTCACCAAGATAATCCCCTTTATGCATATAATATGTTAAAAGATTCTGTAACAAGTGTTGAACATACGAATGAACGGGCTGAAATTTTAGTCAAAATATATATTGAACAGCGTGAATATGAACGCGCTGCAGTACTGTTGGATAGTATTAGCTGGTCATTATACTTAACCCAGGATGAAACTAATATCATCTTACTGAAAACACAAAGATGGAATATGCTTGTCGAAAAAACCACGGATGATTTGTTAAAGGGAATCGCTTATTACCATCTCAATAAATACCCTCAGGCAATTGAATTTCTATCAAAACCCTTGAAACCGGATGATTACCGAATGGTATATTTGGCAAAGGTTTACGAACATTTGGGTGATTTCGATAAAGCCCTTGGTGTATTGATTGCTATTGATACAGTAAGTACTTATCTCTATTCTGATTATCAAAAGCTTTTATTCAATCTTCTTTTAAATCTTGAAGATTTGAATACTGTCCAAAAAGAACTTAAAAAATTAGAAAAAACAAATTTACAAGAGTTTATATTACTCAAAATATTTGAAAAGAAAAAAGATAGAAAGAATTTAAAAAAGACAGCATGGAACCTGGTTAAAAAATATCCAGAGTCTGAAGGTGCATACTATTCTTTACAGTTGATAAAACCAAAAAATAAATCGAACCACAAATCATTCGGAAAAGTATATTATTATCATGGTGATTATAACTATGCTATCAAGCACTTCAAAAAATCGATTGCTGATAATGCAGTCAATTATTATATGGGTAGAATCTACTACAGCAGAAAAAATTACTCTGAATCCTTAAAGTACTTTTCACGCAGTGATTGGTCAGCCGCATATTATTACCGCGGAAGAATCTATGAAAACCTTGATATATTCAGCAAGGCAATTGCGGTATACGATTCATTATATATATTCTACAGAGATTCAAAATATGCAAAACGCGGGTATAAACGTAAGGCATTTCTGCTGGAGGATATTGGTGATACACTAAGAGCAGTAGAAACATTCTTGGAGATTAATGATAAGAACACACGTTTCCGAGCGGCAATGCAGCTATTTAGAATCGGCGAGCTGGTGAAAGCAGATTCAATACTAAAAGTCAGCACAGACCCTGAATTTCTCTATTGGCGCATAAGGATCAAAGATCGGCTGGGCCAATCAACTGAGGATCTAAGAAATCATCTGGCTGACATGTTCCCGTTGTCCTACTACAATCTGGTCCGAAATAGAAATGATCTCGTCTTTGATACCCTGGCTCTAGATGAATGGATGGGTAATTTTGCGGACAGCATAACCTCATTCAGTTATAGTGACTCACAGCACATAGCAAAGGCGATTAGATACTTTAAACTCAATGAAATGAATTTCGGCATGAAGGAATTAGATATGGTTGAAGATAAAAGCCCCCAAGACCTTCTTCACCTGAGTAGACTTTGTGCCCAGTATGGTGCAGACCGGTATTCTATCCTCTTTAGTCTACGCGTGAAAAAAGCGGCGAAAAACAAGAATATCATGGAGTGGCCCTACGAACTCTTCAAGTTGATGTACCCAGTCCGCTACACCTTCACGATTATGGACCAACATACTGATTTGGGCTTGTGCTTAGCAATGATCTGGCAAGAAAGTCTCTTCGACCCCGAGGCATTATCTCCAGCTAATGCAAGAGGATTAATGCAAATCATACCGCCCACAGCCCGAGCCATTGCGAGTGACCTCAAGGTTCAATCCTATTCACTTAATGATCCATCAGTATCAATCAGATTCGGCTGTTATTATTTTACAAAACTATTAAATGATTTCAACTCAGTACCATTATCCTTAGCCGGGTACAATGCCGGGCCTGTACGTGCAAAAAGATGGATAAGACAAGACCCTAATTACGAGATTGACGAATTTATCGAGTTAATTCCTTATAATGAGACGAGAAATTACGTGAAGTCTATATTGAACCGCAGAATTATATATAAAAAACTCGTTGGTATATAATCTGATATCTCAAATATTATGACGTTTCCGAAGTTTTTTTCTTCTTGCAAAATAACTCTCGGCTAAGGAGAAATATTGCTCCTACTGTAATACATGCATCTGCAAAATTATACGTAAACCAACGTAAATTACCTATTCCCATATCAATAAAATCTATTACATAATCCAACCTTACGCGGTCAAAAATATTGCCGAGTGCTCCACCAATGATAATACTGAAAACTATTACACTGATTCTATCTTTAATCGATAAGCCAACATAAGTTAAAATAAAAATACCGATAATTGAAAAAATGTAGTACAAAATATTTGGTCCGAATGAAATACTAAAAACCCCATAGGGGTTATACGTAAGCTTAAAACGTAAAAAAGAGCCGATTACATTCGCCGGCGGGTCAAAAGGTGTCAGAAAATTTACTATTAATAACTTTGAAATCTGGTCAATTAAAAGTGTTACTATAATAATTACAAAAAAAAGCCTTACATTCCTTTTCAGAATCATTGAATTATATGATGTATATTATTAAGCTATCTCTTTAATTCGTTAGAGCACTTAATACACAATCTTGCCTGAGGTATAAACTTCAGTCGTCTTTTACCAATTGCCTTATAACAATTTTCGCAAAATCCATACTTATCGTGATTAATTTTCTGCAAAGCCATATCTATCTCAGAAAGTGCTTCACTGCGTGATGAAAGAATCTGAGAAGTTACCTCCCGCCTCTCTGTTTCAGTACCCTGATCTGCCATATGATTAGAATAGGCAGAAAGATCACCCGACGTTTCAAGCTGTGTTTTTGCTATTTGCTCGCCTTCGTACTCTAATTCTTTTAGAAGTTTTTTCCTTTCCTCAATCAATCTTTTTTCAAACTGCCTTAGTTCTGACTTCTTCATTTTTTTTGTCATTTTATTTTCTCCTTTAACATATTTAAATACGATTTTGCCTTGATATTGGTTGAATCAATTTCTAAAACTTCCTGCCATTGTTTTCTAGCATCAACAAATTTCTGCTGCCGATAATAACAAAGACCTAAGATAGTCTTTGCTATTAAATATTTTTCGTTTCTTTTTAAAATATCAAAAATTGTTTCCTCAGTATTCTTGTATTCGGATAATTGAAGGTATGCCTTTGCCAACTTTAGTTTTTTATCAAGAAAAGTAGGACCAAGCTGTACTGCCCTCTGGTATTCTTGCTTTGCCTTCTGGTAATCCTGTAACTCATAATAGGTATCACCTAATTGGGCATAGGAATCAGCGAGCCTTGCCTTTAATTGAGGTGAGAATCCCTTTATTCTTGTCTCAAGACTTGCAGCTTGCTCAAACGCCTTTATTGCTTCATCAAACTGGCACTGCTCATTGTATATAATTGCCATGTTCACATACGCCTCGATATACTCAGGATTCAACTCGGTTGCCTTTTTAAAACTATCTATTGCCTTTTCATAATTTCCCGCGAGTGAATATGCAAAACCGAGGGCATTATGAACATCGGGATAATCAGGGTAGAGGTTAATAATTTTTATTAATTTTTCTATGGATTGTTTGGAATCTCCTTTCTCATACATTCCGAGCGCCTCAGCGTAAATCTTTTTTGTCTCTTGATCCATGCGTTATTATAACTAATCTGTGATGTTTGTCAATGTCTGCATGGTTCCACAAATCGAGACCGGATTTTAACATTCTACTATGACTTTCTAACGGGGTTGAACCTTACCAAACTTCGCCTCAACAATCGATTCAATCCCACCGCGCATATTGAACTCACCTCGAACGATCGCCCATTGAGGTTTTACTGTTTTAACAAAATCTTTTAAAATACGATTGACCGCATTCTCATAAAATATGCCAAGATTGCGGTATGCCAGAATGTAATACTTCAATGATTTCAACTCTACAAAATAATTATCTGGTTCATATTCAATAGTAATGGTCCCGGCATCAGGCAAACCGGTACGCGGGCACAATGAAGTGTATTCAGGAATTACAATCCTAATCTTATAGCCCTTAAATTGATTGGGCAAAACCTCTATTTTCGGCATCTTCTCCTTTAAACCCGACACCGCATGTTTCTTAGTATATTTCGCCATAGAATATTATATCGAATTTGCGGGAAATGTCAATTTTCTTTGACATTCATCAGAGCAACTTTATAAACCTTCTCGAAACCTCTTTATAGCCAATCTGGCGATAAAAAGAATGTGCCTCATTACGATGATCACCACTCGTAATCTCTACCTTGATACATCCATTAGACTGAGCATAGGCTTCGGCAATCTCCATGAGCCTGCGCCCAATGCTTTTGCCTCGATAGTCTTTGGATACGATAATCGCCGTGACCCGGCACAGATCACCTGCCTGATGTAATAACGGTACAATATGAAGGCTGAGCACACCCACAACTATATTATCTCCAGTAGCAACGAGTACTCTATTATTTATTTTTTTACTCAATCTGTTTATTTTTTTTGCTGCAAATTGAGGTGTATTCGGATAACCGAGCTCTGCCAGAAGACCAGCAATTGCTTCACAATCATCCTTTTCAGCATCTCGTATGATTATTTCAATGTTTTTATTCTTCATCCCGTCAAATTCAACACAGCTTTAATAACTTCCCGATATAGAAAGCATAAAATATCAAAAGTAACCATCCTTCCCATCTGGTAATCTCTTTATCCTGACTCATAAAAAAGAATAGTAATGATGCGATTAACATCATGGGTAAAGCAAATGTAAGGATATTTTGCGGGATAGTCAAAGTTCCTATTAAAGCGGGTATTCCCATTACGGCAAGGGCATTAAATATATTTGAACCCAATACATTTCCTATTGCAATTTCAGGTTTTCCTTTCCTTGCTGCAGTTATAGTTACGACCAATTCAGGCAATGAAGTTCCCAGAGCAATAGCACTGGCTGCTATTATATCTTTACTAATATTCAATATCTCTGATAGTTTAATAACAGATTCAATAGTATACTTTCCTCCCAGAAAGATAAAAAAAGCACTTATGAATAGAATGATTATGGTTTTACGTTCTATATTCCTTCTCTTTAATTCTTGTTCGGTTTCAATACCTGCATGCTTCTTTCTAGTAGATACAGCGTGGAGAAAATAAACAACAGTACCTGCGAGACACAAAATCGCTTCGGGTAATGTGAATACACCATCCCAAATGGTTGCGGTCAAGAAAAAAGCCGAACCCATTAATAATGGAAGGTCTATATGAATAATTTCATAAATAATTTTTAATTTCCCACCAATTATAGCAGCAAGACCAATAACGAGAAATATGTTTGTTATATTCGACCCGAGCACATTTCCAATCACTATTTCAGAAGAATTCCCTAAAACCGCAAAGATTGATGAAATAATTTCCGGCAATGAAGTTCCAAATGCTACAATTGTAACACCTACAATAAAATCAGAAAGGCCAAAATACAATCCAATTTTTTCAGCAGAGTCAGTAAAATAACCTGCCGCCTTTACCAAAACGAATAAACTTATTACGAATATTATACCCCAGACAAATAGCGGTAACATAATCAGCTTGAAGGACTTCTCATTTCGATTACTATTAATTTATTTATTGTATTTTTTAATTAAATTTAAATCCTTTTTCTGTAAAAAGTTTCAGGCAAACATCTACGATCTCAGGATCATAGAGTTTACCACGGTTTTCCTTGATTTCATTTAATGCCAGATCAACACCAAAGCTCGAACGATAAGGGCGGTGTGAAGACATGGCTTCAACAACATCAACTACCGCCAGAATTTTTGCCTCATGGAGAATATCCTTACCTTTTAACCCCTGGGGATAGCCAGAACCATCCATCCTTTCATGGTGTTGAAGAACAACCTCGGCAATGGGCCATGGAAATTCTATTGTTTTTAGTATCTCATAACCAATCTGACAATGGGTTTTGATGAGCGCCATCTCTATGTCTGTCAACCTGACAGGTTTGTTTAGAATCTCAGCGGCAACGTATATTTTACCAATATCATGGACCACGCATGCCATTCTCATTCCCTCGATACGTTCTTCTGAAAAACCCATTTCCCTGGCTATAACACAAGCGAGTTGGGTAACGCGCTGCTGATGGCCAGCAGTATATGGATCTCTCTTTTCCGTAGTAGATGCCAGGGCATTTATCGTACCATTCAGTATTTTTTTCAACTTTTTATAGCTCGTTTTAAGCTCTTGTTCAACTTTTTTGCGCTTAGTAATATCTTCGATAATGCCGTCATAGTATTTAATTTTTCCTTGTTTATCTTTTACTACAACGGCAACCACCGAGCAAAAAATTGGCTTGCCGTCTTTTTTCTTTAATTGTAATTCTTCGTCTCTAACAAAGCCATTAGCAAGCATCTTCTCATTAAACCTTTCCCTGTCCTCGGGATTTTGATACAGGTCAGCAACATCTATAGATAGAAATTCATCCTTACTTTCATAGCCAAACATCTTAATAACTGCAGGGTTTGCCTCAATGAATTTTCCTTTAGGTCCAACAGTATTTCTGTATATTCCAACATTGACATTGTTGACAAAGGTCTCATATTTTTCTTCGCTTTTGCCTAATGCCTCCTGTATCTGTTTCTGCTCGGTTATGTCCCGTCCAAAACTTACTGTTCCGACAATTTTACCAGATTTAAACAGAGGCGCTGTGTTTACTGATAAAATAAAAACAGAACCGTCTTCTTTGTGAACATTGACCTCGTAATGTTGAGATTTACCGCTCATCGTCTCAAGAAAAACCTTCTGGATTCTGGGTAGATCCTCAGGAGGTATTAAAGTTGCAAAGTGCTTGCCAAACCCATCATCGAGTTTGTGACCGCTGATCTGTTCTGCCCTTTTATTAACATAGGTGAAATTCCCCTCTAGGTTCAATGTCCAGATCATATCATTAGAATGCTCAATCATGGTGCGATACTTTTCCTCACTCTCTTGCAGCGCTTCTTGTGCCCGTTTCTGCTCGGTTATGTCCCGTCCAAAACTCACTGTTCCAACGACTTTACCAGATTTGAATAAAGGAACTGTGTTTACTGACAAAACAAAGATAGATCTGTCTTTCCTGTAAACCCTGACCTCATACTGTTGAGGATTACCTTTCATGGTCTCAAGAAAAACCTTTTGTATTGCCGGTAAGTCCTCAGGATGTAACAATGGTGCAAAACTCTTACCCAACCATTCTCTCAGATTATAACCGCTTATCTCTTCTGCCCTTTTATTATAGTACGTGAAATTCCCCTGTTCGTCCAATTTCCATATCATATCATTAGAATGCTCAATCATGGTGCGATATTTTTCTTCGCTCTCTTGCAGTGCTTCTTGTACCTGTTTTTGTTCAGTTATGTCCAGCAGCACTCCAATCGTTCCCTTACATTCACCCTTCTCATTTAACCAGGGAGAAGCATGAATACTTATGTCTCTGAAAGAATCATCTTTACGTTTTATTCTTAGTTCATATTGACTCGCCTCATTCTTTTTCCTTTTTGCGGTCTCTTGACGCATTTTTTCGAATTCATCTCCTGAAATAAATTCACCTAAATTCATACCGGTCAATTTTTCTCGGGGATAGCCAAAAATATTACAAAATGCAGAATTGGCAAAAACAATATTTTCATCCAGGTCAACAATACCTATACCTTCCTGCAGGGTTTCGACCAGGATACGATATCGTGTTTCGCTCTGTGCTAGAGAATCCATAGCCTGTCTCTGTTCAGTAATATCTATGTTCACACCTCTGTATCCAAGAAGATCCCACTTATCACCAAATACCGGAATCCCACTTGTCGAAAGCCATACTGTTCTACCATTTTTGTGTATGCATCGATTTATGAATTTACGGAAAGACTGTTTTTTGACAAACATCCTAAATATCTTCTTTTTCAGATTTTTCCGGTCCTCAGGATGAAACAGATCATAAATGTGTATCTTGAGTACTTCCTCGGGTTTATATCCTAAAATAGCTTTAACCGCAGGGCTTGCATAAGCATATTTTCCCGCAAGGTCAAGTTCCCAAATCCACTCGGAAGCATTCTTTGTAATATCTTTAAATCTCTTTTCACTTTGCAGCAGCGTTTTCTTGAGCTTTTTACATTCAGCCTCTGATTTTTCCAATTCTGCAACCCGCTGTCGCAGTTTTGTCAATTCACTCATAATCTCATTATCTGTCTTTTTTTCCACAGACATAAAGACTCAGTGCAATAATCCAGGAAAATGGCAACGGTGATTTCTGAAACTCAGAACGAATGTTTTTCATCCGGGTAAATTCCTTTTTTCACTTCGTCTCTATATTGCTGAACAGCTTTGCGAATTTCATCGCCAATATGCGCATATTGTTTTACAAATTTCGGAGTGAAATTCTTAAAAAGCCCGAGTATATCATGCAAAACAAGTACTTGACCATCGCAGTCTGAACCAGCACCAATGCCAATCGTCGGAATTGAAATCGTCTTGGTAATCTTCTTTGCGAGCCGGGAAGGAATCTTTTCCAGAACGATTGAAAAACAACCTGCAGATTCAAGCAGTTCTGCATCCTTAATAAGTCTTGCCCCCTCTTTTTCTGTCCTGCCCTGTAATTTATAACCTCCAAGTTTGTGGATTGACTGGGGAGTCAATCCGATATGCCCCATTACTACCATGCCGGATTC
>JAGMEL010000274.1 GCA_023128195.1 Caldifarciminota bacterium
GAGGGGTCAGGAAATCAGGATATCAGAAGATCAGGACAGGACATCAGGGGAATGGGAGAACGAAGCACTAAGTACTAAGCACTAGGCAGTAGGCAGAAAAGCATTTGACAAAGATAATAATCGAGATATAATATATTTATGTGGAGGTAATATGCGACGAACGTTTACTTTAGAGTACTGGAAAGATGAAGGTTGGTATGTTGGTAGGTTGAAAGAAGTGCCAGGAATCTTTAGTCAGGCGGAAAGCTTAAAAAAACTAGAGGAGAATATACGAGAAGCCTATAATTTAATGATGTCAACCGAAGTTTTCCCTGATGTATCGGTTAAGCATAAGGAAAAAGATCTGGTTGTTAACGTGTGAAAAGGAAGGAATTAATAAAATTGCTGGTTAAATCTGGTTGTATCTTAATCCGGCATGGTAAAAAACACGATATATATTTTAATACAAAAAATGGCAGAAAAGCACCTGTCCCACGACATACAGAAATAAAAAACACGCTGAGTGAGCTAATTAATAAACAATTAGGAATAAAATAATTTTCTAATGGTAATATTGATCGTCGTGGCAGTTATTACTGTTTTGATCGTTATTCGTGCAATCATAAAAAATGCTGGAAAACGGGGCTGCATTGTTTACGCCCTACGAACATAAAGGAGGTTATTATTATGAAAAGATACAGCATATGTGTATGGGTGGCAATTGTTATTCTGTTACTTGCCCAGAGTTCCACCTTAGCCGAGTCCTGTACAATCGGGGCAGTGAGTGGTTCGGCAACTATAGATGGTAGACCCCTTCTTTTGAAAAACAGGGATAGATCCGATGCCCATAACCAGGAAGTGAGGTATTTCAACGATGGTATCCATGGAGGATACATAACAATTATCACCACGGGAAGCGGTGAGACGACCACTGCCTACGCTGGTGTGAACGATGAAGGGTTTGCCATCGTGAACTCCGATGCGCCAGACCTTATCACCGGATCACCACAGAACGATGGTCCATTTATGAAGCAGGCGCTCATGGAATGTGGAAGCGTCGCAGAATTTGAGACGCTGCTGATAGAGAGCTCTGGCACTAGGGGTCACATCTGGTCCAACTTCGGTGTAATAGACGGGTTTGGCGATGCAGCGATTTTCGAAACTAACGATTGGGACTACGTGAGATACGATGCCGATTCCAGCGGTGGATTCATAGTACGGACCAATTTCTCCATCTGGGGAGGTGGAACGGGTGGAAGCCGCTATGCTCGGGCAAACCTGTTGATTAGTGACGCTATTGACTCCTCACAACTGGACTACCGCTACATGGTACAAATCGTATCTAAAGATATAGGCGGGCCACCATACATGCCCTGCGGGGAGTGGCCCACAACAGATTCTGCTATTAGCCGCTACAAGACGCGCTCTTCTGCTGTTATCCACGGGGCTTTGTCTACTGAGGATACGCGTCTATCGACTTACTGGTGCATACTTGGTGAGCCGAGTTGTGGTGTTAGTGTTCCCCTGTGGTCATATGGGGGGATGACTCCTTCTGAGATGTCTTTTCCAGGCGAGCCGGCACCGATGTGCGTCGAGATTCAGGAAAAGGAATTGTATTGCTATCAGGATCTCAATGATGATGTAACAATAAATACTAACAGCTTAGTCGGAGATGATGGCAATAGTGGGATCCATGGTTACAGTTTCCCCATTGAAGATGAAACCTTTGACGACACGGAAGCCAAACTCGCAGAATGGCGTATCAGTTTCCCTTCGGCTTCCGAGATAGCACAATTCGAGTCAGAAAGAGTAAGTAGGACGTATATCTATTTTGACAATGAAATCGCACCCGGAGATGGAGGTAAACCTAATCGAGATATAGATATTAGCGGTACACGTTCTGGCAGTTACTTAGACACCTGGGTAAGCGATAATGTCTACGAGTCGATCGAGGAGAGAGAGAGTACAGGCAAGCCCAAAAACCGTCATAGTTATCTGGAACATAAGTGGAACATCTTTGTTGAAGCCGGCAATCAGATTACCTTCTACCTTGAGGCTTATCATACTGATAATCTTGAGGGAGACGATTTCATCTTTGCCTTTTCTACTGATGATACTGACTATACTGATATGTTTATCGTCACCAAGACCATTGACGATGATGTGTGTCAATCATTTCCATTGCCGCCTTCTGTGGGTGGTGATGTATATATCAGGGTGCAAGACACAGATCAGACTAAAGGAAACAGGGTTTTGGACGCCATTTTCATAGATTATATGTTTATTGAATCCTCTATTATCCCCGATACTACACCACCGGTTATTTCTAATGTTACCTCATCCGCGATAACCAGTTCTTCTGCCGCGATTACATGGGACACAGATGAGTACAGCAATTCAGTGGTAAGGTATGATACAAACGGTGGTCCTGATTATGACTTTGTAGATTCAAGCGCAGGGATGGTCATGAATCATAGTGTTTTTCTCAGTGGGTTGTCACCTTCCACCCAGTACTATTATATTGTGGAATCAACCGATGTCTCAGACAATACTGCTACTTCAGTCGAACATAGCTTTACGACTGAAGCTGGGGGCAACGAATTACATGTATTCGACATTAACATGTCACTAAGGTACAATGGCCCATTCACAAGAGGCGTAGCAGAAGTGACCATAGTTGGAGCGGATGATTCTCCAGTTGCAGAGGCAACAGTCGACGGACACTGGAGTGGATTGGCAAACGATACTGATCAGTTCACAACGGACTCTAATGGAATAGGATCTTGCGACTCCGATAAACTTAAGGACGCTGCAGGTTGGTTTATTTTTACAGTCGACAGCGTGTTCAAAGACGATTGGACATATAATCCAGTAGCCAATGTGGAAACAATTGATTCGATATCTGTCGGTGGTGGCGGTCCTCAGACTGCTGGACTTGAAAGTCTTCCCCATACCTTTGCTCTTAATAAAAATCATCCTAATCCGTTTAGCTCAGAGACCGCTATCAGATATGCACTGCCTATAAGCACTGGAGCTAAACTGGTTATCTACGATGTAAGTGGAAGATTAGTGAAGGTCTTGGTTGACGGCAGGATAGAAGCAGGATACTATGAGGTTAGCTGGGACGGCAGAGATGAAAGTAAAAGAGATGTCACAAGCGGTGTTTACTTCCTGAAATTTAAGGCAGGGGATTACAGTGCTACAGAGAAATTGATATTGATGAGATAGTATCATATGACAATAGGATAAGATAACTGCTTACATAATAAGATATTATAGACATACTGATTCCTGTACTTTGACGATTTTATTTGGTTTTTCTTATTCAGGTACAAGGTAAAACAGGGAGGAGTATGAACCAGAAGATGATTCGCATAGAACATTATAACAATGTAGCGATAGTCAAGTTAGACCGAAATGTCACAAATGCGCTAAATCTTGAACTTGTAACAAAGTTAGATGAAACGCTTCATAAAGTGAAAAAGGACTCTAATATACATAGTCTTGTCCTCACTAGTTCTAATGAAAAATTTTTCTCTATTGGTTTTGATATCCCTCAATTATTTGAACTCTCTAAGAATGATTTTAAGGTTTTTTACAAAGCATTCAATCGAGTTTGCATGGAATTATACACGTTACCCAAGTTGACAATAGCCGCAATAACAGGACATGCTGTAGCAGGAGGGTGTATTCTGGCTCTCTGCTGTGATTATCGATTTATTGCAGACGGCAGAAAAAAAATGGGACTCAATGAGATTAAACTTGGAGTTCCTGTACCATACCTGGCTGATTGTGTTCTACGTCAGATCGTCGGATTCCGGAATGCCCGTGAGATAATGGACACGGGTGAATTCTATGAATCAGAAAAGTTATTGCAAATGGGTATGGTAGATTTGATATTGCCTTTAGATCAATTACT
>JAGMEL010000275.1 GCA_023128195.1 Caldifarciminota bacterium
TATACACAATTCGCTCCGTGTCAAGCTGCAATTTTGTAACATCTGTCACAAAGTCAACCCCCGTCTCCTATTTTTTTATCCCGACATTCATCCCTCTTTTTATTCCCCAACAGCTAATTTATCTTAATTAAACATTATTCAAGCAGGATAATTCGTTTTTGAGCCCTCTGCCCCATTTTCGTTTCTGGCGATAACTCATATAGCTGTTTATAATACGCTAATGCCTTGTGTTTTTTACCACAACATTCCAAGTTCCTACCTTTATAATAAAGCGCATAAAGATTATTAGAATCCTTATCAAGTACTGTGCCAAATATATTGATTGCTTCCTCATATTTCTTCAATGAGTAGAGTAAAAACCCTTTATTATTCATAATACCAATATGTTTGGGAAATTTTGCAAGAGCAACATCTGCAAATTCAAGTGCCTCGGAATATCGCCCTAATTTACGAAGGATGCCCATTTTATTTGTATAAGCATTATCATAATCAGGATCGTTCCTTATCGCTTTTTCACAATATTCGAGAGCCTCTTCAAACTTACCTTGATTACTCAATCTAACTGCTTCGTTAATAAGTTCAATTACACCAATTTCTTTAGGTTTGAGATATTCCTTTATAAGCTGTATCAATTCATTGAACCCATCAAAAGGATTCTGCCATTTATGAAGTGGAAAAGATTTTATCGTTTTCTCATATCCTGGTGGAATCACCCAGTCTTCATGAAGTGAGACATAGATTTTTGGTATTTCTCTCGAAAGTAAAATACCAATTTCCTGAGATACATAAGCCGATTGCTGAGTATACTCACTCAAAACAACAATTGCTAAATCAGCTGATTTTGCTTTGTTAATACACCCATCGTGGATGTCTTGTCCTGGAGCAATTGAGAATTCATCCATGAAAACATAGATATCTGACCACTTCTCTTTGATTAAACAGTGATAAATTAACTGCGCAATTACTTTGTCTTTATGATTATATGCCAAGAAAACAATCTTCATAAAGTAAACTGTTTCTGAATTTTGTCTAAAAGTAACCACCACATTGCAAATCCGTGTTCATCGTATGTTAACGCCTTAACCGACATTTCAACCCCCTTTAATTTCTGAAACTATATTACTAAGCAAAATTATTATCGAGCATTCTTTGTTCGTATCCGCCACTACTTCCTCCACGAACAAGCCATAAACTCATAACTACCTCAATCTACAAATCCCACGCCAATGAAGAAAATTACATCAGGTGCGTTATTTGGCATGGTTATTCCTTTTATAGTTCACCGTAATGAAAAACAGTACCGCAATCTCTGCTTCCATATTCCTCCTCTTATTCTCAAAACAAAAAGGTATAGCCCCTTAGCCAGGATATCCTGCTAAGGTAACCATACCTTCTCCAAAAATAAGTTTATACACAATTCGCTCCGTGTCAAGATACAATTTTTTCATAGGCGACCCCACTTCGTTCGTATGAACAAGAAGGGAGCGAGAATATTGACTCGCTCCCTTCGATCTCTTTTCAATGTACTATTTCAATTTGAGAAGTTTCTTTGTTGAAGTTACACCACCAGCCGTCATTTTGCAGAAATAGACACCGTTTTTTACATCATTTCCCCTCGTGTCTTTGCCATCCCAAGATAATTCATACTCATCAGCTTCCATGTAATCTCCTGCCAGAACCTTGATCAACCTGCCATTGACATCATAGATCCTCAGATCCATATAGGCATCTTCGTACAATTTGCAGATAACAAACATGGTTGAAATACAAGGATTTGGCCATACATTCGAAATATAACAACCACTCGATGAGGTATTACTGCCGGCATTTTGATTATTACTTCCCGGTTTAATAACATGTATAACGTCTGTCCCCTCAAATTGTGTTTCATCTATTAGTGCACCTTTAACGGTTAGTCTAACATCTACCGGAGGAACAATAATTAGTTCTAATTCTTCAATGAGTGTTTGTCGGTCGAATTTAACCATAAGATCAGGGATACTATCCCAGTCATAATCTCCTATTCCGATCGGTCCTGTTCGAAAGAGGGGCGGTTCAATAACGGTATCATTTATCGAGGTCAAAGCTACTGAAGCTTTATCTATATCCTCAACATCATAACCAGCAGGAAGCTCAATGTAACATGTAACCCACTTGCCATTACTCTTCAGATTTAATGTATTGGGATCAATATTAATGGTTGCTTGTAATATAGATGGAACGATACCCCACTTGTGAATTCGACAACCATCGCCCTCGCTTACATACACGTATCCATCCTTATCAACTGTTAATTGCCAAGGACTTGCCATTTCACCAGGCCAACCATATCCACCTGTGCCAAACTTGGTAACGAAATTTCCAGCAGAGGTAAATTTCTGAACTCTGTGGTTGTGTTGGTCTGCTACATAAATGTATTCTTGATTGTCAATAGCAATACCTGCAGGGTAGCTAAACTGCCCGTCGCCCGTTCCATATCCTCCCCATGACATAATAAAGGTGCCACTTGAGTCGTATTTCCTAACCACATGAGTCAGATGATCTGTAATGTATACGTAACCTTCAGTATCAACAGCTGCATGACGCGGTGAACCACCACAGTACCAGGCTTTGAGATATGTGCTATCAGAGGTAAATTTCTGGATTCTATGATTTCGATCATCTACAACGTAAATGCAGTTATTCCGATCAACAGTAATGCCGTGTGCTGATATAAATTGTCCAGGTCCTGATCCATAACTGCCCCAGGCTAATACGAAATCACCATCCAACGTAAATTTTTGGATCCTATAATTATCATGGTCCACCACATAAACATATTGGCTGTCTGTTGTAATACCCATAAGGCGGTTTCTAAATTGTCCAGGTCCTGATCCTTGTGTACCCCATTTATCAACAAAAACGCCATCTGTAGTGAACTTTTGAACTCTGTAATTGCTTAGTCCATCATAACCACCATCAGCTACATAAGCATACCCATTATTATCTATACATACTCCTTGAGGCTTGCTGAATTCTCCATCACCAGTACCCGAACTTCCCCAATAGAGAATTGAGGAATATTCTATGGTGTCAGCACGAAAATCATCTTTTAAGAATGGTTCTGCTAGATTTCCATGAAGACTTGTTACGAGTAACAGTATCACAATCCCCATGGATGATACATTCATATAAACCTTCATTATTACCTCCTTCTGGTTGTTGTTTACACATATCGTTGCAGCTTTCCGCAACAGCATTTTTTGGGTTTTAGGATATCACCTCCTTTTTTTACAAAGGTACAAAGTTAGATTATATATACTATTCACGGATTGTCAAGACTTAAGTCTCATAAACTTAAACAAAAAAGGTATGCCACCCTAAGGTACTTTCGCACCCAAGGCAATCATACCTTCTCCAAAAATAAGTCTATACACAATTCGCTCCGTATCAATACCAATTTTACACAAATCTTAGATTTGGCTATAAAATTGAGTACCCCTCACCTTGTTTAGCAGATGTATGGATACAACCGAATACATTTATTGTGATGTCTACACAAACCTCAGGCATGGTTCAGAAGAAAAACAAGGTGTGGGGGATTAATGTCACAAAATCAACCCCGTTCCCTATATCACTTTTGTAGCATTTGTCCAATGTCAATGTATAATGTAAAGATTTGACCCCACTAACCTCCCACTAACCTTTTGTGATATTACCTCTTACTATTTTTCATTTCTTTTTATCCAATCCCACGCTTTTTTAGGCAACCATCCATCAGATTGATCCAGATTGACTGACATAAGCAAAAAACCTTTCTTTGGAATTATCTCTCTTATCTCGGTGCTTAATTCGACTACATCTGAATCAGAGATAATAATATAACAATGTTTCAAATAATGCCACCACGTTTTAATATTTGGAGAATTCTTAATTGTTTCGTGTAATTTATTCATGGATACACCAATCTGCCACCTGTCAAAAACTAGTATATAAGCGAACATTATTCTATTTACCCCTGATCGTAAGTTAATGTTTTATCAGAAGTAGGTTTTGATAGGTGTTTCAAGTATGATATTTCTTGTTCAGTAAGCTCTACTCCCTTTTCACCTAATGTTTCAATTGAATATTTTTGTATATGGAATTGTTCAGATCGTAAATAATCAGGGTTAGTAAAAAGGCAATATACAAAACCAAATATCGTTATAGTAACTGGTGCAATACCAATCATGAGAAAATAAAATCTAATTGATGGATCAGTAAATGCAGCTAGAATAAAACAAATAGGCGAGATGACTGCAGTGAGCCATAACATAGTATTGATAATATTACGTACAGTGACTTTTGACACCAGTAGATCTGAACGCTGCAATAATTTGAAAAAGTTATCCATTAATGCTTTATTTTATCTCCAAATCATTATATTCCAGATAATGAGAATGTCAATAATAAACATGCAGAACTTTAAGACGATACACCTTGGGGATTATCCGCATGGAAGCAATTGAGTTATTGAGTTATCAGTGGCAGGTCTCCACATTTGACAAAATCTAAAGTTACGGCTGGTTTTTTTAATTAGAAACCGCTACAATTTTATAATATGTAACTCCATGTGTCTGTATTATCACTGGTTTCGTATTCCGTGAGGAATAATTTTTTCATAGGTGACCCCACATGTGCCTAGGCATTCTCCGCTGCACCTCGGTTCAGTTCTGCTATCGTATTAAAAGCAATTTTCTTGTTTCTGTATAATCTCCTGCTTTGAATTTTAAAAAATAGACACCATTTGGAAGCTGCTTACCAGAATTATCCCGACCATCCCACGTGATTACGCTAGGAACTGGGGAGTTCGAACTGGGAACTGAATAATTTTTGATTAAACGTCCAGTAACATCATAAATCGTTAGCTCTATGCGTTTTGCACTTTGCTCTACGCTAAATCTGATTTCGTCACTTATTATATTCTGGCAATTCACACGGAGAGTGAAGCTATGTGAGAGGCCTGCTTGTTTGGCAGTCTTCAGACCGCCACCAGGACATATAACACGAATGACATCACTTCCTTCAAATAATGGGCCATCGGTGACTTCTCCAGTCACTGTTAGTTCGACATCAGCTGGTGGCTCAATCAACATCTGTAGTACATCAATCAGATCCTGTCTATTAAATTTCACCATTAGGTCAGGAATACCATCATTGTCATTGTCGCCAATATTTGTTGGACCTTCCCTGTATAATGCATTAATGGAGTCACCATCGATTGCAGTTATTGCTACAGTATTTTTATCGATATCTTCGACAGAATAGCCCTCTGGCAATTCGATATAGCACGTAGTCCATCGGCCATGATTTTTGAGATTCAACACATCGGGATCAACATCAATCGATGCTTCTATGGTATACGTAGTCCAAGCGAATTCTACATTATCAATTTCAGCTTGAAAGGTACCGTGATATACACTTATGTATCTACTAGATGCACCTAATTTTATTAGTGAAGTTAGTGTATCAGGTAAAGTATTGGATAGCAATGATATTGTATCCCCTGTAGTTTTATTCATCACAACCATCAGCGCACTATTAGATGGTGAGTCGTAATAAACTTCAATTCTGAACCAAGTATTCATCGGCCAAGGATAGTTTATGCCAGTAGATTGGTCAGGAATGTTGTTAGCACATGTGAATAAGAAAATATTGTGTCCACCGTCGTCTCGGCCTAGATGAGCAACAACGTGATTATCGTGATAATTTGCCATACTTGTACTATAAACGCCAAACCATATACCACTTCCATAACCATCCTGGGTTATTTTTATGTCGTATTTAAACGCGAAGGACTGATTCGACCAATCGATATTAGTATACGTATACTTCGAAGAGCCATTTGAGATAGTTGTAAGATGATATGTTTCTAAGGCTGAGTTCCAATAAAACCACGTTGAATCATCAGTTATCCAGCCAGGATCAGTAGAAAAATCATGAGAGTATGAGTAATGGTCAGTCTAGGATAATGAAATAAGAGATAGTATGATGCAAATACCTATTGAAGATTTAGATACCCCAAGGACATTCTTAAACATTTTTTCCTCCTTCCTTCCATTTTTTCAAAATAAAAAGGTACAATCACCTTACAGATTGCACATCTGCTAAGGTAACCATACCTTCTCCAA
>JAGMEL010000276.1 GCA_023128195.1 Caldifarciminota bacterium
ATTATCATAAATATAATTGTAATAATAGTCAGCCAGGTATTTCTGAATTACAGTATAAATATTTTTATTCTGCTTACAGGCATCTTATTAGCTTCCTTCTGTTTTTCCTCTCTGGGTGTGTTGCTGGCATCTCCATCAGTACGTGCTCCATCCCATATCATGATGTTTTCCAGTCTTATCCGTTTTCCTTTAATCTTTATAAGCGGTATTTTTATACCCTTAGAAAACCTGCAAGGAATTGCAAGAATATTAACTTACCTCTCCCCTATTACTTATCTCGTAGATATTTTTAATTTTAGTTTTAAAGGTGAATCGAGCATATCACTAATTATTGATTTTACAGCATTGTTTGCTTTTAGTGTAATATTTATCTATTTGGCAAACAGATTCCACAAGAGAAATTTGATGAAAGGATTATAAGCAGAAAAAGTCGATATGTTAGTTGACTTTTCATTATCTTTGCTATATACTTTTATATATGTGATGAAAGATAATTTACTGGAAGGAGGTATTGCATGAAATGCATATTTAGACTAAGCATAGCCGCAGTGCTGGTGGTTGCGGCATTGGGTTGTGGACCCAGGATAATGGTTCCGCCCAAGATTGACCTTACACAACACGAGGTCATCGGTATTATTGAGTTCAAGTCTTCTAATGAAGGCGAACTCGGACCCCTCGCAACAAAGAAATTCATGGATGCAATCCGACGAGACCAGGAAATGGTACGGATTGTCGAACTGGGATCTGAGGATGAAGTCCTTAATGCAGTTAACAGCGACAAGCTGGATCAGACAACATACAAGGCTCTTGGCGAGAAACACAAAGTCATCACCATTTTCACTGGTGAACTTATAGTCTCGGATGTCAGACCAGACATCACAATCGCGCCGCTATTTGGACATATGGACTTCACAGCTGAAGTCGATGCCACGCTCAACGCACAGATGGTAGAAATTACTACTGGGGCATCAATCTGGAGCGGTTCTGCAAGTGCAACAAAGAAAATCGGTGAAGTCAGCATATTTGGCGGTAAGAACTTTGTCTTTGATGCAGAAAACCCGGACAGGGCATACGGCAAACTCGTCGATGAATTGGTCGAGAAGGTGACAAAAGATTTCAGGGTGACCTGGAAACGCGAGTAGAAACCAGAAGAACTGCCTTAATAACCGAGTTATGAACGAACACGAGGTAAAAAAGCTCTGGGACGAAAATGCCAAAGCATGGACTATTCTGGCACGCAAAGGATATGACTTCTACAGAGATTATGTTAATACCCCGGCTTTTTTAAGAATACTTGGCAATATAAGAGGAATAAAAGGATTGGATATTGGCTGCGGCGAAGGTCATAATACTCGAAAAATCTCTGAAAAAGGTGCTGTAATGACTGGTATTGATATTTCTGAAAAGTTTATTAAGTATGCTCAGCAAAAAGAAAATAAACACCCATTACATATCAAATATATACTGGCAAGTGGTGTAAATCTTCCATTTGCTGATGAAACCTTTGATTTCTGCGTTGCCATAATGAGCCTGATGGATATGATGAATCATGAAGAAGGAATAAGTGAGGCACATAGAGTATTGAAAAAGAAAGGAATTTTTCAACTTTCTATAACTCATCCTTGTTTTCAGACCCCGAAATGGCAATGGCTTTATAATGAAAAGCAGGAAAAAATGGCATTAGCCTGTGGCGATTATTTCAAAAAATTGAATGGTAAAATTGATGAGTGGATTTTCGGCTCCGCACCTCAAGATCTAAGGGCTCGCTTTAACAAATTCAAAATACCATGCTTTACACGAACCTTAAGCAGCTGGCTTAATACTTTGATTAAACGCGGCTTTACACTTGAACAATTTGATGAACCTTATGCTGACGAAGAAACACTAAAGAAATTCCCTAAACTTGCGGACACAAAAATAATTGCATATTTTTTGATTGTTCGTTGTAGAAAAGGATAGAAAATTATAAATTGAATAGCGGGGACGGTGCTTGACATTTTGACATTTACCGACAAAACGATAGCATCTTGTCTAACACACCATATAACACTCTGTGAAATGTCAAAATGCCAAGCATCGTTCCCTTATCATCCCTGTAGAAAATCACCGTAATCTTTTTATATTCTTTGTAATTGAAAATAAGGTCTTGACAAATTAGATTTTTTCATTATAATATAACATACCGACCAGTCGGTATGTTATATTGGAGGTACATATGACAAGAAGAAAATCTAAAGAAACAAGAAAAGAGGAGATTCTTGAAGCTGCAATGAAGTGTTTTTCCAAAAAAGGTTATCATGAAACAACAATAGATGACATTATTAAGGAATCCGGTTTAAGTAAAGGTGCTATCTATTGGTATTTTAAAGGAAAAAGGGATATTTTTATTTTTTTAATTGAGCAGCATCTGCAAAAGGATAATATCTTATGGGAAAAATTATCAAAAGAATACGAACTTGGACCAGATTTTCTTATAATAGCAGGGCTTTCATATTTAAAAATGCATTTTGAGGATGAAAAGTTGTCACCCTTTTATGCTGAATTTATTGCGGAATCATACAGGGACAAACAGATTCAAAGAAAATTGCACAATGTTCATAAGGGATGGATAAATAAGGTCAAGAGAGCATTTGATTTGGCTATAAAAAAAGAAAAGATGAAAAGTTTTGATACACAAAGTTTATCCATCGCCTTAGTCGCCCTGATTGAGGGACTCATTGAGATGAACACAATCTTCAAGGATAAGCTGAATTATGAAAAGATATGGCAGACATTTGCCCAAGCATTATTACAGGGCATTCAAAAGGAAAGCTAAATTATGCTGAAACTAAAATTAGTAGTACTTTGTATGTTAATCGTCTTTTCAGCAGTAGATGCCGAAGAGATAACAGGTCTGGATATTATGGAAAAGGTTGATAACCGTTATACTGGAGATGACCAGATCGCAGAAATGACAATGACCTTAATTAAATCGAGTGGCAGAAAAAGAGTGAGAAAGGTAAAGGTGTGGCAAAAGGATTATGGAAAAAATGATAAATCCCTAATGAGATTTCTTGAACCTGCTGATGTAAGAGGAACAGGATTTCTGGTCTGGGAACATGAATCAAAAGATGATGACCAGTGGCTTTATCTTCCGGCATTGAAAAAAGTACGCAGAATAAGTTCAAAGGAAAAAGAAAAGAGTTTTATGGGTACTGATTTCAGTTATGAAGACCTTGGTTCCCACGACCTGGATGATTATGATTATGCACTCTTGAGATCAGAAACATTTAATGACCAGGACTGTTATGTGATTAAAAGCGTGCCAAAGCCTGAGAAGAAAAAATCGTACAGTAAAACTATATCCTGGATAAGAAAAGACATATTTATCGCAATCAAGATTGAGTTCTACGACAAAAAAGGAGAATTTCTAAAAAGGATGCATGCTATTAACATTGAAAAAATAGACGAAATCTGGACAACCAGGAGAATGGAAATGGAAAATGTTCAAAAAAAGCACACAACAGCTCTTGAATTTGAGAATGTAAGATATAATATTGGATTAAAAGACAATATCTTTACTGAAAGGAACTTAACAAAGGAATAAGAAATGTATAAGCTTTTTATGGAAATCATTATATTCCTGTTTATTATTTTTGGTCTGGCTCAAGCAGTGGAATTAGGCGGGTTTGTATCTGAAAATCTTAACATGAGAATACATGAAGACCAGGAATTTATTAAGAAAGAAACCTGGTTAAGATTAAAACTGAGAAGCCGCATGGAATCATCAGGCATGTATGCTGATATTGATTTGCGCTATGACCCTCTTTATTATTCTAAGCCAGAAATCAAAATAAAAGAGGCTTATGTAGATTTGGGTCTTGGTCAATTCGACCTGCGCATTGGTAGACAGATAGTAATCTGGGGCAAGGCAGATGAGTTCAATCCATTAGATTTCATAAACCCTGAGGATTATAGAGAATTCATCTCTTTGAATAAAGCAGATAGAAAAATAGGAACATTTTATCCAAAGCTTGATTACTACATTGGAAATTTCAAGATTGAAGGAATATTCATTCCAATCTTCACACCATCTGACATACCTATGGATACATCACATCCATGGATACCTTATCAAATAAAAGATATTTTGGTGAACTCCAATATCATTCTTACAGAAGTCCAAGAGCCAGAGCACAAATTGGAGAATTCTGAATATGCCTTAAAGCTTGGGGCGATATTACCTGATTTTGATTTCTCCTTTTGCTATTTTGAAGGGTTTTTTGACCTCCCTGTTATGTTTCGACAAGGCATAATCCCACCTGATACAATAATAATCTCGCCTGAGTACAAAAGATTTCGTGCTGGTGGTTTTGACTTTGCTGCTACTTTACAAGGCCTGGGCATACGTGGTGAACTGGCATACGTGGATACAGCATACTACACAACTACTGATTTACAGGACACTGATGGAATTGTCGGAAAACCAAATTTTTCTTTTATTCTTGGTGCAGACCTCACATTTTCAGAAGATATTTATCTCAATGTTCAATGGATGGGAAGATATATTTTTGATTACGTACAGGGAATAGAAGAAGACGAAATGGAAAACAGATTTGTTTTCAGTTGTTATAAAACCTTTCTTAACGAGGAATTGAAATTTGGATTGTCAGGCATGGTCTATAATCTAAATGACCAGGATTATATGCTCCATTCTTATCTTGAATATTCGCTTACAGACGGTGTCTTCTTTGAAATCGGGTCCTATTTATTTGGAGGTGAGGAACAGTCTATGCTCGGTCAGTTCGATAAAAATGATTGTCTGTGTATTAAGGCATCTTACTACTTTTAACGAAAGGACGAATCTAAATGAAAAAATTTGGCGAATTTATACTTAAAAATAGAGTCATCTTGATTATTGGTATTGTGATCATAACAATCTTATGCTTTTTACATTTACCTGATTTGAGAATGGAAGACGATGAAACAACATGGTTTCCAAAAGGAGATCCCATTTTAAAAACACATGACGAATTCAAACAAACCTTTGTTAACAGCGAATTCGTTGTTGTTGCTTATGAAT
>JAGMEL010000277.1 GCA_023128195.1 Caldifarciminota bacterium
TGATGCCTACTGGGCAATAGAATTTTATGTCAAGCACGGCTTCACCCTTATGCCCGACAAGGACGAGCTACTCAAGACCTACTGGGACATCCCCCCGCGCCAGATTGAGACCTCAATAGTTTTGGGGATGGAGGTGGGGTGTTAAGTTAGAAATTTGAGAATTGCTATTCTAATGTCGCACCAAGTACTTCAGATAGTATTTGCTTCAATACGAGTACTTCCATACTTTGTGCTGCTGCAGCACTATCCGGTTCAAGTTTATAACTTCTATATTTCTTATTACTAAACCTCTGATCAAAAGATTCAAAATTATCATCTTTATTGATACGCAATCTTGTGATTAGAGGTTCCGTGTCTTCAATAACATCGTTTTCCGTTAAAGGCATATCGTAGCAGATAAATTTGTAGATATTACGGAATGAATGATTAATTTTCTTTCTAAATGTACCTTTTAGTTCGATATATTTAGGGCTACCTCCCATTTCCACAACAAAATCAATACCCTTTGTTGTGTTATAGTCTAATATTTTGAATTTGAAGAGGTCAGGATAATTAGATAAAAGCGTCATTAAGAGCATAAAAGTTTCAGATTCTGAATATCCACTTTTTGTCTTTGTGGGTTCAGCTATTTTAACTCCATCATCAGGTAGGACGATGTACCGTTTATTCTGACTCAACTTGTATCTTTCTTTGAGTTCATCTGAATCCTCTTTAATTGATCTACGTGTCTTTTCCTGAGCTTCCCACTCCTCTCTTTCCTTTAATAAAGTCTGAGTCTTCTTATCATTCAGAATCTCAGTAACTTTTGCCTTAATCTGGTCCAGTAATTCCAAGTTACTATTCTTAACAGAACCTCTATTGGCTGTCAGGTCAAAAGCGTCACAATCAATGAAAGCATGCATATATGTATAAGCGCCGACACCTTTACCACCAATTATCCATTCATCGACCTTTTCTATGGGAACCCCCCCCTTACACGCCCACAGTCCATATCTTTCGCCATCCGTATGCTGTAAGCTCCTATCAATGTCTGTCTTCCCTCTTCTGGAAAGAAGAACATCATATCTACGTTTTGTCTCATAACCTTCAGTGTTTATTAGGAAATTAAAACTAATATTATTATCTAGAAACACCTTATGTCGATAGATTTCTCTAGAATAATAGTCAAAATACTGCTTGTTGCTATCGATATTTTGGGCATATGCTTTCATTGCCTTATCATCCTTCCTTTGTGGAGGGAAATAATGACCTAATTTTAATTCTTCAAAGATTTGGGAGTCTTTGTTCACCAGTTTCGGAGCCGGGTCAATTTGGTTTACACTGTTGAAGTTATCCTTGAAAAATTCAATATTTAAGCCTTGAAGATATAATGTTACTTCAGGGACATCTTTATCGAATAGCTGCTTGATGGTGCCAAAGACGGTGTACCACTTTGCATAATCACGTAGGTATAAATGGTTTAGCATAAACCTTTCATGCTGTGTCCTGAAAAGGTAAGGATTCTTGATTCTAACAAAAAACCCTGTTTCATACTCACTGGGCAACTTTATTGAGCAATCCTTCTCATCTATCCGTTCTGAATAGCGATAGATATTATTATCTTCAATTTGTTTAACCGGATCTTCAAGTATTACTCCCCACCCTCCTTCATTTTTATCTGGTTTTGAAAATATTTCTATCCTTTCAGAATTGAAGTATATTTTTGTGCCATGCCCTTTATATCCAATTTTTCCAGTTG
>JAGMEL010000278.1 GCA_023128195.1 Caldifarciminota bacterium
AAAGTACAATGATGCACCCAATTATGTGTCGAATTTTCGCTGGCAGGGGTATTATCGTAAGGATCATCCGCGATGAGTGCGCCCACCCAATCCCCGGACGCGGGGCTACGCTGATCAAAATTGCAATAGCTAATCGTATTGTAGTGGCCTGCATAAATACGCATGAAACGCCTCAGGCTATAAAAATTGATACCATGCACCCTAATGTACGACTTTTTATAGATATAGATCCCATAAGCAATATCTGAAATTGTAACGCTATCAGTGCCGTAATTCATGTAAACGATGGGGCTCGAGGATGTACCTGAATTGTCTGGAGCTATGTACGTATCATACGTGCCAGCTTTAATGTACACAGTATCGCCAGCTATCAATGTTTGATTGGCCTTTGTAATAGTTAACCAGGGTAAACTTTCTGTCCCGGGATTTGAATCGTTTCCCGTAGTGGCAACATAATAAGTTGTAGCCAATGAACTATTCACCAACCCCAAAACCGCCAGGATTATGCCGAGGAAAATTATGATTCCGTTCCTTTGGCTTTGTTCAAAAAACAATACCATTACGCCAAATAATCTTTTCATTTCTGCCTCCTCGGATATATCAAATATCCTTTTTGCTTTTGCTCTTTCGAAAGAACAATAGAATCTAGATAAAAAAGAGAATAATTCTTATTTTTTATAATTTTCTCTTTTCCAGAATACTATCGTGTAATACCAACACCAAACCCAATATTATGCAACCTGTAAAATCCCTCGATGTGCTCTATTCTGGTATCTATAAACCATTCAGTATGCTTTCCTCCTTCTTATCTTATCAGCGCAATCTTACCACTTGTTTGCCTTTGACCGTCAGACGAATTTACTACATAGAAGTAAACCCCGCTCGTAATATCGCTTACACTCCATTCGTAAGTCGCTTCTGAAAGTTCTCCTGAATCATGAACTGTTTTTCCGCTCATGTCAAATACTTTAATATTATCTCCAATACTCAAATCACCAAAAAAAGTGACAGAATTCTCGCCTTGAAAAACCCGGCAAGGATTGGGATAAACATTGACAATGATTTCATACTCAGCGTCGTTTGTTCTTAATGGATGCGGATAGGTAAACGGAGTATAATAAGGTGTCCATGTATTTATTGCTGTGCATTTGTAAAGAGTACCTGATATCGGAAAGGCAGGGTTTGCTCCAACCATGCCCGTAAGGTCAGAACAACTCTGGTCTGTTGCCCAATAGCCTACACCTTTAGTGCAAGTCAAAGGCCGCGAAGCATAGGTTCCGCAACCGACTCCTGTCGTACCATCAAAGCCAGAAGAGACAAAATTGAAAAACTCACTATCCTCAGCAATTGCTTCACAGCAGTCAGCAATAATATGATATTGCGATGTTGCATCAGGATTTGTATCCCAGTTTAATGCTACGGTTAATCGGATCGATGTTACATTAATAATAAGTCTGGACTGTCCTGCTCCTGTTCCCCCAATTATTTCTAATCCATATCTGCTTGGACTACCATAACCTGGAGCAAAATTTGCACTCGAATCTTCTAAATAATTGTTTCCTCCATTAGTAGCTGTTCCAGACGGCCCGATTGGTTCATAACCCACAAAAGCCGACCCAGTATAATTCACCCTGTTATTCCAGTTATAACTGTCAGAAACGTGCTGAGGTTGTGGGTTCGTACTCGGGTTTAGTGAATCAGCATACTCCTCCCGAATTTTTATACCACCACACGTCCCATTGATATTATTATAGAAAACTACAGCTTTGCCTCCTCGCTGATCCAGTATTTGACCCCTTGCCATCGTTATATCATTTCCATAGACTTCTCCGCCAAAACAAGCATACATATATCCTTCACCTTGATTACCGTGCATATCCAGCAATGGATAAGCTTCATCATCCATGGTCACGGTATTGTAGCGCAAAACATATCTGTTAGCATACTGACAATCCATTATGCAATCACCCACACCAGTAAATGTGTTATCCTCAAGATACATGTTATTGTCTGCTGCACCATAAATGATCCCATCCCAGTTATCCCACCAATGATCTCCGTGTCCATAACAACTCGGATGACGCAGAGGGTAATCAATACCAATAAACATATTATTGTCAATGACTCCACGCATCCCGTTATTCCAAATGGCTTGTCCGCTCGAGTTTTTGAAAGTATTATGATCTATCCGAACTTTAGTCTGAATCGTAAGCTCTGAACTGCGACTTGCATCAAGCCTTATCCCATAAGACTTGTCATCCATATCAAAAGTAAACCCGGACACTCTAAACGAATGATTTGCGGATAGATCAGAAGGCTGATAAGTAATAATGTAAGTATCCGAACTCGTGCAAGTAATGTTGGTAACTCCATCCCCTGCTCCGATCAAGTAAATTCCTTTGGCAATAGTTAAAACACTGTTCCAGGTACAATTACCAGCAGGAACCAAAACCGTGTCTTCCGGCAAAGCGGCTGTAATTGCTGTCTGTACATCTGCCTGTTCACAGCTTGCCGCATCGATCAATGCTGCATTTATGGTATTCCCAGGAATTCCGGCAAAGGAATAAAAAACTACAAGACAAAGGACTACACTGAACATGGGTGTGTTTTGTACGATCATAGATTTTATCATCTTCACTTCCTTATTTTATCTTCGCAACCTTGCCTTTGTTCCTTTCTTCAACCTTATAAAAATATAGTAACTGTTCAAAACTTGATGGACTAATGTAGTCGCACGATTCATCCCACCCTTTTACAAAAGAGCTGGATTCATCGTGCAAAATGTCTGGAAATTTAAAACAAATATGCGCCATAAATGTCGCAACTACAAGTTCCCACCGAAAATTGAACAGTTACAAAATATATCCCTTTAAAACCCTATTGATAATCCAGCATAATGTAGTACGCCAAATTCGGAAAAGGGAATTGCTGCATAGTCAAAACTATATTTCTCAGCGAATCTTACACCAAGACCAGCAGTCAATCCCTTTTGTGCCACCTCTTCTTTGCTTATACTATAACCCAATCTAAAAGAAAGCATCTCAAAATACAACGCCTCAACACCTAAACCGCCAATTATATTACCATCCTTTTCCCAACTCGCATTCACATATACATCATACGCATAAGCAGGAATTGCATAGTGCATAAGACCTTTCACTGCTAATGGAAAATCCTCCTTCTCCTGTTCATAGGTAATGCCTGTACCCAGATTCAAAACACTCACACCACAATCAAACCCAGGTATTACATCCTGCACCATTATTCCAGCATCTCCTGCAAAACTATTCGCTGTAACATCATCAAGTTTTTCCTGGACAATCTTCACAGATACCCCGGTTGAAACCTTCCCTATGAAATACCCGAATGAAAATGCAAAGGCGGCATCATGAATAGAAAATGGTCCAGTAGAATTACCCAATGCATCATACCCTGGTATATCACCAGCATGAAGATACGTAATATCTGCACCAATCCCATATCGGTCTGTCTGGTAAACACCCTGGAGATGTTCTATTCGCACATCAGTAAACCATTCTACATGTGAAAAAGAAACCCCCCTGGTCTGTTCAAAGCACATACACGCAGGATTATTATGGATGCTATTCATTCCGCCATTTGCCAATGCTACTGAATTGGGTAACGGGTCAATAAGAAGAAACCCCATAGAACTTGCTTCTACTATTGTACCTGTAAACAAAACAGATAATATAAATAATATGCCCTTGTTCATGCTATCCTCCTTTTTATCTTGTAACGGCATTCTTGCCGATTACTACTTATTTTTCTCCAGAGATGATGTTATTTTTCACTAACATCCCTGGTCCAATGTATACCAATACTACCCACTAACAAAACTGCTACAATTAGCCAAATACTTTTAGATATCCTTAACCCTTTCCTCATTCTTTTTTTCTTATCTTATTATAGCAATCTTGCCGCTTGTTTTTCTTTGACCATCAATCGATTTTACCACAAAGAAATAAATACCACTCGCAATGTCGCTTACACTCCACTGGTAAGTCGTTTCTGAAAGACTTGCCGAGTCATGCACTATTCTGCCGCTCATATTATATACCTTAATATTATCTCCAATACTCAAATCACCAAAGAACGTAACAGAATTCTCGCCTTGATAAACCCGGCAAGGGTTAGGATAGACATTGATAATAGGTTCAGGAGTCGTGCCATTGGTAATTAACGGATGAGGATAAGTATAGGGCGTATATCCTGGTTTCTGGGTATTGTCAAAATAATCCCTGCCTGATTGTATGTGAGCATGGCAGTTATTGTGTATGCTAAAGTTCACATCATCCGCCCCATACTTATTATTCCATGAATAAGCCGGCTCATGATCCTGGGGTGGATATGGTGTTTCATCAGTCCACAGGTATTCATCCGTAGAGCGCCCAATCTGATCCCGGCATGGATATCCATTTGTAATTTTATATTGATCTCCTGTATCCCAATCATTATCTGTGCCGCCGGACAAAGTTGCCGTCACCGTGTTTGCAGTATTTGCCGTAATCTGACCTTTACTGCTGTCCACAAGATTGTAAACATAATTCTCGACCAATGAGTTAACTTCCCAGTTTTGTGAAAAGTCGGTCAGAGTCAAAGATCCGCTGGTTCCAGTGTGGCTGCCGGTGCCGCCCATTTCGAGCGGCTCGTTTCCATCCCAGGAAGAGCCTCCGTTGCAAAAGCCGCCTCCGCTTACTTCACTAAAGGTCCTGACATTGTCTAAAGTAATGCGTGGACTTGTCCATGTGCCGGTCAAAGTATTATTTAAAAACAACCCCGGTCCCGCCGCGAATAAAAAACGGTGTCCACATACTACGGTCTACCTGGTTGATTGTATTATTGTAAATCTCCCATTTTATAGTAGCACGATTCTCACCCTGGACCGAGTGCGCTTCTATATAAACATCATTAATAGTATTATACCGAAATACATATTTCCCGCCATAGTTTGCATCCATACAATTCCCAAAAACCGTATAAGTAAACGTGCAGTCTTCTACATATACTGCCCTGTCTGTTCCCATATCAAGTTCTTGTACCCATAAATAATGCTGCTGCGGACCCTCGTGGAGCATTGCTGCAGAACCCATTACCACAACACGGGCGTTTTGAAATGTACAATGATCCACCAAGCCATCCGGATGCACACCTTGAATCGTTCCACGAACCATGACTCCGACCATACCTTCATCGCTGATAATCTCACAATGGTCGACACGCCACCCTGCCCCGCTAGTAGATACTCCTCCTCGATTAAAAGTAAACCCGGTAATTCTTGAACTGGTTTGCGCCAAACCAACTACCGTACCGGGCGAATCTCTTGTGATGATTGTCAAATCTATGCCTGCACCCTGTAACATGATATTTTTGGAATCAGATATGGAAACTTCTGAATCCCAGGTACTCTCTCCTGCAGGAACCATTACAGTATCTCGGTTACCTGCCGAATCGATCGCCGCCTGCACGTCTGTCTGTTCACAGCTTGTAGCATTGATCGTTGCTGCATTCGCACCCTTCACAAAAAAACCGGCGAACAAACAAATAGCTACAGAAAAAAAATCTACTCTTAATAGTAATGCTTTATTTCGTTTTATAACAAATTTTTTCATCTGGAGTGCGACCATTTTTGCTCTCATATTCACCTCACTTATTATTATAGAAATAGAACAGTCTTTGTCAATAAAAGAATAATGAGGAACCTCTGTGATGATTCAAGACTTGCATTCTATAAAAAATCATATATACTACTTCAAGATATACAATATCTGAGATGAAAAATGACACTGAAAAAGTAGCAGAATTAATTGAACAGGCACTTAATAATGATGAACATGCGTGCCAGAAAATCTTGAATTTATATAAAGGAAGAATATTCAGTTATGTATATCGGATGGTAAAAAATTATCATGATGCAGAAGACATTACATTCGATACTTTCATAAAGTGCTTTAAAGCACTTGCCAGGTTTGATACTTCCAAAAAGTTCTCAACCTGGTTGTTCACAATTGCGCATAATCAAACCATAGATTTTTTCAGGAAAAATAAACAGGAATATGAGTATTTTGATGAAAGACATGCTGTAAAAGACGATTTTGTCGAGGAATATGAAAAAAAGAAAAAAATGGAAAAGATTGACCAGGCACTTACAAAAATGCCTGCCCTGGACCGTGAATTGGTCATTCTCTTTCATAGAGAAGAGCACTCTTACCAGGAAATCAGCGAAATTTTAAAAATACCGATTACAACAATAAAAACCCGGCTGCACAGGGCACGAAAAAAATTGAGGGACCTGGTTAAGGAAACATGATGTTTTATTAACCTTCCTACCGAGAATAAGGAGTAGGGTATTTCTCTCGACATTGAGCTCGAGACGAAATGTACGCCCGCGTATTTTGAAGTATTGAGGTTATGAGGTTCAGAACTTCTGAACTTCCCAGCTTCTTAACTTCATCTTTTTCCATTAATTGAAGGCTCTACTCCTACAAATTTCGGCATTCTCGGTCACCCTGTTGAAAACTGACCCCTCATGATGTTATATTATTGCTCCTCATGATGTTTTATTACCCTTCCCTCTACTGCAAATATTACTTCTTCACAGATATTCGTGGATAAATCGGCAATACGTTCTAAGTTTTTTGCAATATTAAATAAATGGAGAGAACGTTCAATAGTGCTTACGTCTGAAATCATATAAGTGATTAGCTCTCTTAAAATCTGATCTCTCAATGCATCTACAACACTATCTCTCTCACAAACATACTTAGCCAATATGGGATCTTCATTTATAAAAGAATTTATACTATCGTTTAGCATACTAATCACTTCTTTAGCCATTCGCGGTATATCGATCAGGGGTTTTACTAATGGCAATTCAATTAGATAAAAGGCACTCTGGGAAATATTTACTGCATGATCAGCAATTCTTTCCAAATCATTATTCATTTTCAATATCATTAATATTGTCCTTAAATCTATTGCCCTGGGTTGAAACTTAACAATGAGTGTTATACATATTTCATCTAACTCTATTTCAAAATCGTTTGCATTAGGTTCATCTTTTTCTATTATGCCAGTAAGAAATTCCACGTTTTTGTCTACTAATCCTTTAATACTTTTCTCGACCATGTTTATAACAAGAGAAGTGTAATCTACAAGTCTCTTTTTAAGCTCGTTTATTTTTTCCTCTAACAAATAACCTCCACAGTCTTTTTATCACTCGATTCAACACATCCGTTAGCCTTAAATATCCCACTTAGCAAAAGATTTGCTGAGGTGAGATTTGTTGCCAATGGAATATTGTGGACATCGCAGACACGAAGCAGCGCAGAAAT
>JAGMEL010000279.1 GCA_023128195.1 Caldifarciminota bacterium
AGCCCACCGATCTGCAAATCGCCACCTTCAGGACCTGATAACATCTTTTTGACCACGAGACCGGTCTTTTCAGAAATCATCCGGCCAGTTGCTCCTGTGGCAATAATATCGCATTTAGATAATAATGCGCGGTCTTTATCAGCGAACATAACAACATCAACTTTTTTTGCATCGTGGGCAATAAGAGCAACCCTTTTTTTGTTAATTCTCTTTCTGCCCTTTATCGTTATAACAGTTTTATGATTTTTATGAACATCTTTCATTTTAATTTACCTCGTTGGATAATGAACATCCTACGGGGTTTATCTTTCTTGGCCAGAGCTTTAGCTGAATAAGATTTATTTTATTTTGTCTTTTAGGAATATTGAATTTTCTCTCACTTAAAGACAAAGATTTTTCTTGTATAATTTTGACGCCAATACGGTTATTATTATAATTGAATTGACGCCGATTTGAATGTTTCCTAAATTTATTTAACCAGATAGGCACTCGCTTCGCTCGTGCTATCTTCCCTTCGGGACAGCACCTTTTTGCAAAGATGCTGGGTCGTATTGTGCTTAAATACCTATCTGAGTCCAGCACCTTATACTGTAAGATAAGGTGCTGTTGGGATTTCAATTTATTGAAATTCCAATACGATAACATAATTTCTCCTTATCCAAAACGTCCGGTTATATAATTTTCTGTGAGCTTTTCTTTTGGGGCAGTAAAAAGCTTTGTTGTTTCGCCAAATTCGATCAATTTACCCAGGTAGAGAAATCCTGTGTAATCTGAAATTCTTGCTGCCTGCTGCAAGTTATGGGTAACAATAATGATTGTATATTTTTGTTTAAGGTTGATCATTAAATCTTCTATTTTTGCTGTGGAGATAGGATCCAGGGCAGAGCACGGTTCATCAAACAAAATGACTTCAGGTTCGATTGCCAGAGCACGGGCAATACAGAGTCTTTGTTGCTGTCCACCGGAAAGAGAAAATGCTGAATCATGTAAACGGTCTTTTACCTCATCCCATAAAGCAGCTGATTTTATAGCAGAAACAACTCTTTTTTCAATTTCTCTTTTATCTTTTATACCGTGTATTCTTAACCCAAATGCGAGATTTTCAATAATTGATTTGGGAAATGGATTCGGTTTCTGAAAGACCATCCCAACTTTCTTTCTGAGTTCATACGGTTCATAATTGGGATCATAAATATCAATATCATCCAAAATAATTTTGCCTGTTATTTGTGCTGAAGGTATAATATCATTCATCCGGTTTAAACAGCGGATAAATGTAGATTTACCACAACCAGAAGGTCCAATGATCGCAGTAATGCTATTACATTTTATATTAAATGTTACATTCTTTAAAACGTGATTTTTACTAAAAGAAACATTTAATTTTTCAATTTTAATGCGTGTGTTATTTTTATTGCATTTAGACGTAGTGTTTAATGACGTAGATATTATTTTTGGAGGATTGATATTTGCTACTTTTACCATAATTTTTTCTTCCTTGCTCTTGTTCTTATTATAATTGCAATAAGATCCAGTCCTAAAACTAAAAGGAGAAGGACTAAAGCACTACCATAGGCAATTGGAATCTGTTCCTTAGGATGTGTACCTTCTGTTACCAATGCATAAATATGGTATGGAAGTGCTTGAACTTCAGATAAAATTGATTTGGGTAGTTTCCGGGAAAAAAAGGTTACTGCGGTAAAAAGTATTGGTGCAGTCTCTCCTGCTGCCCTGCCTATCCCTAAGATTGTTCCTGTGAGGATACCCGGAAGTGCAGCCGGTAAGATAATACCTCTTACTATTTGCCATTTTGTAGCGCCAATGCCATAACCTGCCTCGCGAAATGAATCAGGTATAGATTTTAATGCTTCCACTGTTGTGCTAATAATGACCGGCAGAATCATAATTGCCAGGGTAAGTGAACCGGATAAAAGAGACACTCCAAAACCGAAAAACTTTACAAATATTGCCAAACCAAAAAGACCAAATACAATAGACGGTACACCAGCAAGATTATTTATGCCCATTTTTATTATTCTCACCAATTGATTGGCACCGGCATATTCATTTAAATATATCGCCGTAAGAATACCAAGCGGCAGCGCGAAAATAACAGCTCCTAATGATAAATAGAATGTGCCGAGGATTGCTGGTAATATACCTCCTTGTGTCATTGCCTTTCTGGGCATGGCTGTTAAAAATTCGATATTTAAAACACCGGTGCCACGTACGGCAATAAAAATCACAATTATGAAAAGGAAAAATATAGTTATAATGAGTGAAAGAAATAAAATAGAAATACCGATTTTTTGGATCAATTTTCGGTGATTTACGTGCGATTTTATATTCAAGGATGTATTTAATGCTTGTGACATTGCGCGAGTTTCCATGCTCATCTGGTTGCTGTAAATTTTTTATGGAACTGACAGGAAATTCGGTCGGCAATGAAATTGAAACATAAGGTCATTATGAATAATACAATAGCAATGCCAAAAAGAGCATAATAATGTTCACTTCCCATTACAGTTTCAGCCATTTCAGCAGCAATTGTTGAAGTCATTGCCCGTACCGGTTTTAGAAAAGATAAGACTATTCTTGCAGAACCACCGGCAACCATAAGAATAGCCATTGTCTCTCCAATTGCCCGACCAATCCCTAAGATTAAAGCAGTAGAAATACCCGAAGCTGCAGCTGGCAACGTAATCCTGGTCATTGTCTCCCATCTGGTTGCTCCAACAGCAAAAGCTGCTTCTTTATATTCCTTCGGGATTGAAGAGAGGGCGTCTTCCACAATACTGGTTACTGTAGGTAACACCATTATCCCTAAAATAATTGCGGCAGAGAATGCAGTAAGCCCAATTGGTAAATTAAATAGCTTCTGAACAATCGGAGCTATTAACAGGACACCGAAAAGTCCATAAACAACCGAAGGGATACACGCAAGGAGTTCAACAATCGGCTTCATAATTTCCTTGAGCCAAAAAGGAGCAACCTCAGCTATGTATAAGGCACTGAGGATGCCAAGTGGTGCAGCAAAAATTAATGCTCCAAGCGTGATGATAAGTGAACCGTAGATCATTGGAAGAATTCCAAATTCAGCATGCTCGTGTGTTGGATACCAATGTGTGCCAAATAAAAATTCTCCAATACCTACATACTTTAATATGGGTAGCCCCTGGGTAAATAGAACAATAACAATACCAGCAAGAAATATAAGCGAACTTGAAGCACAGAATAGTAGTATTGATTTGACGATTAATTCTCTTAGTTTTCTATTCATGTTCAGTCAATCTTCTTTCTTTTTATGTGATGGTAAAGCCTCCTCCACGGTTCAAATTAGAAACAAAAGCTCTTTGCCTTAACAATAGCTGTTCTATTTTATACATATCACCGTGGAGAAGACTTTACCATTATCTTTATTTATTTAACTGGTACAAATCCAGCTTCTTGAACGATTTTTTGTCCTTGTTTTGACATTATGAAATCGATAAAATCTTTGGCTAAACCACCTGGTGAACCATTCGTATACATAAACAGAGGACGGGCAAGTGGATAAGTTTCATTCCTTACAGTCTCTTCCGAAGGTATAATACCATCAGCCTTTAATGCCTTGACCTCATCACTCAAATAACCAAGTCCAACATAACCAATTGCACCGGGTGTCTGGGCAACAATTCTGGCAACCTCAAGATTCGATACAAGCATAAGTGCACCATCCGTCACCTTTGCTTTGTCTAATGCCAGTTTATTAAAAGTCTCAAATGTTCCTGATGCTGCATCTCGTGAAATCACAACAATTGTTCCAGAACCTCTGCCAATTTTATTCCATTTGGCAATCTCACCAGTGTAGATTTTTTTCAGATCCTCTTTTGATATCTCATTTAAGGAATTATCAGGATGAACAATAACAGCAATGCCATCACGGGCAATGATATTAGCAACAGGATTCACGCCTTTTTCTCTTGCTTTTTTCATTTCTTTTGTCTTCATGGGTCTTGAAGCATCTGCAATATCTGTTGCTCCATCAATAAGTGCTGCAATTCCTGTTCCTGAACCTCCGCCACGGATTGTAATGTCAGCTTCAGGGTTATTATCCATATAAACTTCTGCAGCATACTGTGCTATTGGAAGCACTGTTGTTGAACCCTGGATTGTTAGTTTCTGGGCAAAAAGCCCGACTGATAATATTACACCAAGAATAAATAGTTTTCTCATTATTTCTCCTTTTATTAGTACGAATACTTAAACTGGATCATTGCCTTATCTGAAGAATCTCTGTCGTCTTCATACATCTTTATCTGATAATTGACCTGGGTTAAGAGAGTTTTAGATATTTTGCAATTCAAACCACCAATAATCCTGGTATGTGCATTATCATCAGTATCAGTATCTTTGTCAAAGTAATCATATCTGCCAAGAATACTGAAATATTTATTAACGGCAATTTCTCCAAGTCCCATATAACCCATTCCTTTTGTTTCATCATCTTCTGTTCCAAGATATTCACCAATCAAAGTTACTGGTCCGTATTTGATTTGCAAAAGTCCAGCGTATCTGTTCTGAGCAACCTGTGTTATTATTGTATCACCTACTGGTTGTTCTGCATACCAGTAAGAACCTTTGAGCATAACGCCTGGGATGGGTATAATTGCCAAATTTGTGCATAGTGCTTTATTTGTATTATTTTCTGTATAAGAATAGCCGTTTCCATTAAAAACCTGAACTGCAAATTCACCATAGCCCGCCGGAAGAAGTCCGCAAAAACCAACACCCAAATCCGCACTGTTTGTCTTCTTTTCCACCTCTTCTAAATTCTTCTCGATTACTGGATATTTCCAGATATCCATCATTCCAAAGTAGACTTTTTGCAGACCAATAATTAGTTTTGCATCAGGTATGTATTCACCTATATAGGGAAGTTTCCAATCTGCCTGGGCATACTTCAGTCT
>JAGMEL010000028.1 GCA_023128195.1 Caldifarciminota bacterium
AAAATACCTGATGAATTTGGAGATAGAATTCTCTCAAAGGCTGAAGGTAATCCTTTTTACCTTGAGGAGATTCTTCGCAGTTTAATAGATGCCGGCATTCTAACCTATGTACCAAAGACCTGGAGATTATCAATACAGACCCTAACAAGTGGGGAAGAAAATGTAACTTTATCCTCAATCGCAATCCCGGATACAGTCTATGGAGTAATTACTGCAAGATTAGATATGCTTGAGCCCGAAATAAAAGAGGTATTTCAAATTGCATCTGTAATTGGTCAAAATTTCAGTCGATCTATATTAGAAAATGTATCAGTGATTGGTATATCAAGGTTGAGCAGTTACCTAAACCTGCTTGAGGACCTCGATTATATTACCTGCCACAAAAAAGAGCATGATTTTAAATATACATTTAAGCATTCACTATTTCAGGAAATAGCATACAAAACTCTTTTAAAGAAAAAAAGGCTTGAGTTACATCAAAAAATAGGTGTATGTATTGAAAAATTATTTAAGGAACGCCTGTCCGATGTTTATGAACTTTTATCGCACCAATATTATGCCGCTGAAGTTTGGGATAAGGCTTGTGAATATTCAACCAAAGCTGCTAAAAAGAACAAAAAGGTGTATAACAATGAGGTGGCAATACAATTTTTCGAAACAGCAATAGATACTCTTAAATATACTAAATCACAAATAAAGAAAAGAATAAAACTCACAAGAGAAAAGGTAGAGATACTTAATCTAATCGGTAAACAGAATGCTGCCCTAAAAGATATTAAATTGACAATAGACCTGGCAAAAAAGGTTGGTGATAAACTTGAACATGCCAAATGTATCGATGTACTCTGCCGTATCTATGAACACACGGCTCAACATAGAATGATGGAGAAATCAGCACTCGAGGCTCTTGATCTTTACAGAAAACTGAAAGAAAAAAAGGGTGAGGCGGTAAGTTTGAAAAACATGGCATCGGTTTATTATCGGCTCGGAAAATATCCAAAGGCATTAAAATATTACAAACTTTCATTAAAATTATACAGAAATACTAGAGATATCAGTGGTAAGGCTGAAAGTCTAAGGGGTATTGGTGCTGTCCATTATTGTCTTTGTAATTATAAAAAGGCATTAGAGTATTATAATCAATCATTAAAAGGACAAGTGAAGATAGACTCTCGAAGGGCTCAATCTACTACACTCAATAATATTGGCATTGTCTATAGATGCCTTGGTAAATATGAAAAGGCAAATGAGTATTATCGGGATTCTTTAAAAATATCTACTGAAATAGGTTACCGTAATGGTATGGCAGTAACATTAAACAATATTGCCAATATTTACAGAGACCTTGAAGATTATACAAAGGCGATGGATTTTTATAAAAAATCCTTGCTGATTCATGAAGAGATAAATGACCGTCGAGGAGAGGCAATATGCCTCCAAAATATTGGAGGATTATATTACAATCTCGGGGATAGTCAAAAAGCTCTAAATTTTTGTCGAGATTCCTTAAAAAAGACCAAAAATATTGGTGATCGCCAACTTGAAGCGTGTATCCTCAACAATCTTGGGCATTTTTTCAGAGATATTGGTAATTATCAACGGGCAAAGGAATTTTACAAAAATTCAGTAAAGGTCGCAACAAAAATAGGTGACCGCAGAATAGAACCTGAGAATCTTATTGGTTTGGGAACCTTATATCTTGAAAAGAAAAATTATCATGAGGCTGAAAAATACTTGAGAAAAGCTCATGCCATCGATAAAAATGTAAAATCAACCTTAAACCAGGCAGAAATCTTATATTGTTTGAGCTCGCTTTATTTAGAAAAAAAAGATCATAAAAAAGCAGAAGTGTTTTATGAAAGTTTAAAGAAACTCGTTGCTGATTTAAATCTCATAGGACCAGAGGCAAAAGCCTTGTGTCTTTCAGGACGTCTGTATGGATCAAAACCTGATTTTGAAGGATCAATTGAAATTTTTAAAAATTTGAAGAAGAACTTTGAACTTGCAAAGGTGTATTACCATTATGGTCTTTTACTTATGGAGCAATCAAAAGAGAAAAAAGCAAGCGGGTATTTTAAAAAAGCAAAAAGAATATTTGAAAAGATTGGTGCAAAGGCATGGATAAAAAGAGTCAGCATAATACAAAAAAAATCCCGAAAATAAAAAAATGTCTACACCCCTATGCATTTTTTATTTTCAGGACGTCAACAATTGCATATAAGTAATAATTTATAGTCTCTTGACAATTAAAATATTTAGCATATAATTTTTAGTATTTGCGGGTGTAGCTCAGGGGTCGAGCATCGGCTTCCCAAGCCGAGGGTCGCGGGTTCGAATCCCGTCGCCCGCTTAAAAAGATAGACGATCGGTTTGGGTATAGATGCTGGAAATTTATTTTCTCGCTTCCAAACCCTAACCCATTTACTATCTGTTTAAGGAGGTATGATGAAAATATTTAGAGTTTTCTTAATTTTCGCCTCAGTCTTTGTTCTGAGGTTTGCCGCAGCAGAAATGGATTGGGATAATATGGTAATCAAATCATCAGCCACTAATCAAGCATCAGCCGTTGATTTACTGAAAAAAGAATTATATTCATTACAACATGATGAAAGTAAAACAGTTGGAGATTTTTTAAAAGTAGATTTTATCCGAGAAAATAAATTAAATGGACTTCTGTTCGAATACCGAACTATGAAGCAGAATTATCTTACTGATGGCAGGACTGAATATGTATTCCAACTCCCGCTAACAAACAAGATTCTGTCATTACTCCTACCCAACACAGAACCTGTAAAACTTGTTGTTCCTATGCTCTGTCCGTGTTGTGGACAGGAATGGCCCCAGGGCAAACCAGTTCCTGAAGGATTGGAATTGATACCTAAGCAGATTGAATCTACTGAGTACACCGGTATGATTATTGACTGTCGGGGTTTCAAGATTAATCCCTGCCTTTTTCCAAAGATCTATAACGAGTTGTTTGAAGAAGTCTATTCTATCAATTTCGCGAGATTAAACCATGTGGTCAATACTGGTTTGGTTCTATATACTACGCAGGACTTATACAATAACCCGAGAATTGGCTACAATCCTCTCAGAATCCGTGCTATCGGCGTTGTCGGCAACAAGCTAACAGATATAAAAATCTCTTCATTTGATGCGCGTCGTATTCATGGATCAAAGAAAAATATAGAGATTCTAAAAGAATGCCGTGTCGCTATTATTGTTGGACATTAATCTTATTATCTTTAAACTGTGCAACGTTCTCGCCGCGTCGTAGTGAATTCGAAAAGGGTTTAGAATTCTATCAGCGAGCGGATTTTCGGCAAGCCTCAAACCTTTTCCGTTCCTATTATGTTAAACATCCTGATTCTGATACTACACTATATTATTTGTATGACTGCTACAGAAGATTAAACCAGCCTGAGAAAGAAATAACGATCTTAGAGCAACTTGCAAAGACCAACAGCAAAGACGAAAATGTATACTTGAAGTTATTTTATTTTTACCGCAAAACTGCACGATATAAAAACTTATATAAATTATTGGTCCATTTAACCCCTCCAATTAAAAACATTTTTGATAAGCATTATGCTTTAACCAAAAGGCTCTACGCTGAGATTATAACCGGTGCCGCGCCGAAATCCGGCCATTCAGATCCTGTAGTCTTTACTGCATCAAACGGCTATCTTCCCATATTTCCAGATGGCAAATTCTATGGTAACGACACCATTACTAATGGTAATCTTATAATCCTTTTAGACCGTTTAATAGACCCTATCTATCCGCAAAATTTCCTCGGAATGAAAAACTTATCGGATCATTCATTTTTATACCTCCCCTATATGAGATTGATACATCTCGGCATTATTGAATTTGACCCCGAATTGAACCCAGGTGAGTATGCATCAATCACGATGGCAGTAAAAGCAGTAGCAAATTTGAAAAGTAGAGGATTATTTGATTAAACTAATAGATCGATATTTTATTAAGGAATTTATTCCTCCGTTTTTCTTCTCAATGTTTGCCTTAACTTTTATTCTATTAATGGATCAATTATTTCGGCTCATTGACCTCTTTGTGCGAAAAGGTTTGCCAATTGATATTGTCGGGCAGATATTGATATATACTTTACCACTAATTTTTTCATATACTGCACCAATGGCGATTCTCGTCGCGATGGTAATGAGTTTTGGCCGTTTTACCCAGGACAATGAAATTCTTGCTTTGAAAACGAGTGGGCTCACCTTTTTTTCAATTATGAAAACACCTTTAATAATAACATTTCTCTTTATGACCTTTCTAATTTTCTTTAACAACTATGTACTTCCTGAATCAAATCATCGCGTCAGAAATTTAATGCTTGATATTTCAAGAAAACGGCCGGCAATACGATTGCCTGAAGGAGTATTTACTAAAGACTTTCCAGGTTACACTGTGTATGTTGGAAGGAAGGACGAACGTCGCTCAAAGCTTTATGACATTTCGATCTATGATTTAAAAAACGGTTTGATGATGACTGCACCGGTCGGCGAGCTGAAAGATTTTGAGGATGAAGGAATCCTCCAGTTCATCCTTTATAATGGAGAGCTGCATCAGCTAACTGATGATACCAAATACCAAAGAACAAAATTCAACAAACAAACCATTAACATGCAGGTTAATACTGAGCTCATCAGAAAAGAAAGGAAATACCGTAATGAAAATGAGCTTGACGTTAACGGACTAAAATCCAAAATTGCCATTACGAATCAGGAAATAGATAAATTAAAAGAAGATATAACAAAAATTGGTAATGATGCAATCGCTAAGTATACGAAAGGTGAAATACAAAATCTTGATGCAGCACGATTTAAGATTGAAAAAAAACTCAATACAATAAAGGGCAAGATGAGGAAAGTTTCACGTTATCTGATAGAATTGAATAAAAAATTCTCTTTGGCATTTGCCTGTATTCTCTTTGTAATTATCGGTGCACCCATGGGTTATCTATTTAAGAAAGCCGGTATTGCTGGAGTACTTACCGGCATTCTGCTGTTCTCATTATATTATATCTTGGTGCTTGCTGGTGAAGAGTTTGCAGACCGCAGAGGATTCTCACCACTATGGGCAATGTGGCTGCCGAATATCATACTATTTGGTTGTGGAATCTACCTGTTTTTGGTGGCTGAATTTGAAAAATCACCCTTTAAGAAATTATTCAAATGAAGGTAATCAATAAATACATTCTAAAAAACTTTATAAAATATTTAGTGCTTTGCCTCGTTGTTTTGGTCTTCATCTATATTGTTATTAATCTCTTTGATAATCTCGGTAAATATCTAGCAAGAAATGCATTAGCAAAAGATATTATTATATACTACATTTATTTAACACCTTCATATATCATTCTCCTCATTCCGATTGCATCTATCATGGCGGTATTTTGTATCTTTGGTATCATGACGAAGAACAAAGAGTTGCTTGCCTTAAAGACATGTGGATTAAATATTAACAGATTATTCTTTTTAATCCTCGCAGCGGGAATTACGATATCAATTTTTACATTCGTTTTTCAGGAAACCATTGGAGTTTGGGCTCAGACCAGAATGTTTGAGCATAAAAAAGAGAAAATTGATAGACGGCCCAAAAGACCACCCACGCGGCGGCGCAATTTCTTTTACCATGGAGAAGGCAACTGGATATATTTTATAAAAAGACTTGACGTTACAAAGAAAAGGATTGATGGTATTACTCTCTGGCAAATATCTAAGGAAAATAGAATCAAAAAAAGAGTAGATGCCACGGCCGGCATCTATGATAATATTTGGAAATTCTATGAAGCCACAGTTAGAGAATTTGACACCATAGGGAATGAAATTGTTGATGTATATCCAAATTTAGAAATGGCTGAACTGAGGGAGAAACCTGAAGATTTTCTAAAAAGAATTAAACCACCCGAAGAAATGAATTTTTTGCAAATCTATAAATTTGTAAACAAAAAAACGCGGGCTGGAGAAAATGTTACCGAAGAAAAAGTAGAATTAAATTACCGTTTTTCTTATCCAATTATAACGATAATTATTCTTTTGATTACCCTGCCTCTTTCCGTAGTATTAAAAAGAGGCGGAATTGCCATTGGTCTTGGGATAAGTATTGTTCTGGCATTTGTCTATTGGGGAGCTATACAATCCTGCCGTGCCTATGGTGT
>JAGMEL010000280.1 GCA_023128195.1 Caldifarciminota bacterium
ATGGAAAAAGATATGCAAAAATTCTTTCCTTTATCAATGCTCCTTGTAGCAGTAGTACTGTTTTTGATATTCAGAAATCTGTCCTCTATTATTTTTCCATTAATTACTGTATTTTTAGGTTTAGTATGGACATTGGGACTTAAAGGCATGGTAAATTCACCAATAACACCTATTTCCACAACTCTTTTTGCCCTGATAACTGTGATAGGCATAGCAAATTCTGTTCATCTAATCAGCCATTTCCGCATAGAAATATCTGTAATTAAAGACAAGAAACGAGCCCTCATGGAAACATATTACAGAGCAGGCAAACCCTGTCTATTCACGTCGCTTACAACTGCAATGGGTTTTGGCTCCCTGAGTATCAGCAACATCCCGGCAATAAGAAACCTGGGTATATTTGCCGGCTTTGGAATAATGAGTGTTTTTATGCTGTCGATGATCCTGGTTCCTTTAGGATTACTATTAATAAAGACAAGCCCTAAAGTCACAGGCAAACAAGCACATAAAGGAATGGAGAATCTGCTCAAAAGGATTGGCGGGTTCAATCTCAAATGCTCTAAATTAATAATCATATTTGGATTTCTCATTGTTTTAATTATGATAACAGGTATTCCGAGAATTCACGTGGAAGGCTCTATGATGCAGTATTTAAAAGAGGGTAGCCGATTGAGAAAAGATGCAGAATTTTTTGACCGGAATCTCACCGGAATATCAAGTACAGAAGTAATTATCCGCGGTGACCAGGATCTTTTCAAGAATCCTGCAGTCTTAAAGAAAATTGATGGCTTGCAAAAACTGGTTGAAAATCACCCCAAGGTCTCTTGCTCATATTCCCTGGTAGACTACATTAAACTCATTAACAGGGCACTTAACAATGGCAATAATACACACTACACTATTCCAGAAACTCAGGAAGCAATCGCACAAAGTCTGCTTTTGTATGAGATGTCAGGCGGTACTGAGATTGATGAATATGTGACTATAGATTATGATATGGCACGCATTTCCATGAGGACAAACCAGATGAATGAAAAAGAGAGGAAAGTATTGCTGACGACTGTACAAACCTATATAAACAAAAACTTCAAAAAGATTAACACCGAAATCACTGGATTGGATAATATGGTTCATAAGGTTACTGAGCGCATAGTTTCTACTCAAATTCAAAGTCTGGGATTAGCTTTTTTAGTAATATTAGGCTTGATGTTACTCTTATTTGGACTCAGGGGTGGCCTGGTTAGTGTATTGCCAAATATGTTTCCTATAGTCTTTGTATTGGGGTTTATGGGCTATGCCGGATTTTCTCTGAATATTGCTACAGCAATAATAGCATCCATAGCCATTGGAATAGTAGTAGACGATACAATACACTATTTTTCCCATTTCAGGCATGAATTTGAAATAACAGGTAATAGAGAACAGTCCATGAAAAATGCTCTGCAAAAGGTTGGCAGGGCACTCTGTTTTACATCACTAATACTCGTTCTGGGATTTGCTATTTTTCTTCTTTCTGAAACGAGAATTCTTATGGATTATGGTATACTTTCAGGCATTGCCGTAATTATGGCACTTTTAGGAGACCTGTTTATTGGCCCGGTTCTTTTAACAAAATTAAGGGTTTTTAAAAAGTAGTCGCACCATTTATGGTGCAATAAGTAGCGGGAAACAGTGCCCCTTGATATCCTGATCCTCTGATACCCTGACCTTCTGACCCATATCTTTTATATATTACTCCTATTCCAATTTAGGTATTTACCCCGTTTAGATAGTACACCCTGTAGGAAATCCATGCTTTATTTATTCTTCAACATCGCACACTCTGAAGGACAATATTTCTCAATGGGATAAATATCTAATGGGGTTTAGGTATTTTGGATTTTAGGTATTTGCCTTTCATCCTTGTCATTCATATATCTCAATATCATCATAATAAACAATACCACTGGCGCCGTGTTCTGTAGCTACAGCAAATATATTTGAAGTATCTCGAGTTGCAGCCTGAATATTGATTGCGATCTGTTCATTGTCTAACCAAACATTCATTAAAAGGTTGTCATAATCGAGCACAACCTTTATAAGATGCCAGGTATTTTTCTTCCATAAATAACCAGTACCTACTGGCTCTACTCCTCTTACATGTACTAAGCCATCTTCATAATTAAAAAGAACACCATTAAAAATTTCACCCAAAGTCGGGGTCACCTTCACAAAAAATCCTACTAATGCACCGGTTGAACTGTTTGAAGGAATCATAACAGCAAGTTCATAGGTGAGTTGATTAAAGCCAGTTAGTAACAGCTCTACCCCATCAGTTCTAGGCCAGGATGACGAACCTTTAAGCTTAAAACTTTTGTCACCATTATAAGAAATCCCACTTTGTACATATGTGCTCTCGCTGTTTGCACCAGGCCTTAACTCATACCATCCGCTAATAAATGGATATTTTCCTGCTGAATAAAGCTCAAAATCATCAGCAAAAATAAATGGTCCATTATCAACCATTACAAAAACTGTATCAGAAATATCTTCGATTAAATCTCCATAATAGCCCTTTGCATATATCTCATGTAATGAGCTATCTGGAAGTGCAAAGGTATTCCAGGAATAAATAAATGGCGATGAAAGTGTAGTGTACTCAAGTGAATCATCAATGTAAAATTCGACACGTGTTAATATTATATCATTTACAGGCTCAGCAGTAATATTAACTATCCTGCTCACAACTGATCCATCAGCCGGATAAGTTATCTCTATTTGTGGTTGTTCCTCAGTACATCCTATGAACAATAATATACTAATAATACTTACTAATAAAATTCTCTTCATCTTCATTTTACTCCTTTCCATTTGGCACTGTAACATTCTAAAGGAGCAAGGCATCATCTTCAAATATTCAATTCCTTCTTATTATTTATCTTGCATAATCCAGGTTAGAGCCTTCTGGATTTCCTCTTTACTGTTTGGCGGAAAGGCATGGCCAAGCTCAGGATAAATAACAAGTTTCACACTAATACCCTTTTCTTTCATTATTTTTTCTGCTCTTTTATTACTCTCTAAAGAGCGATACTTTTCTCCGATCATCATATATATCTTTGTGTCTTTTACTGCTTCCTGTTCTAGAAAATCATCAAAGTCCTCATCATAATAACCTGTGACGCTAATAATAGCAGAAAAAACCTCGGGGATTTTTAATCCAGTATAAAAAACTCGTGCGCCTCCTCTTGAATAACCAAAGAGAATAATATTTTCAGTATCAATTTTATAATTCTCTTTTAGAAATTCAAGTGCCTCAAGAATACGTTTTTCAGAAACTTCATAATCACCCCAGCTAAATGACGTACTCCCTCTTACTTCTGAACCATAAGGGCAGCAAAGGATAAAATCTAATGGGCGCACGCCTGGCTCCAATGTCTTGGATAAATTAACAGGATTGCCACCAAAACCATGAAGGGCAATAATAATAGGATATTGGTTTTCCTCTTTGAATTCCTCAGGCAATACAATAACCGGCACCCACTCTTTTGATTCCAGCTCTTTTATCTTTTGTTCTGCTATTTTTTCCAGCTCCTGAAATCTTTTATCTTTTTTTAAAGAAGCAAAATCTTCATCATCAGAGAATTTGTAGGCTCCCAGTTCAATAGCTTTTTCAAGCCATGTTATGGCGCTGTCTTTTTCATGCTGAAGTGCATAGCAGCAGCTAATATTATAGGCAAGTGCCGAATAATTAGGTCTCACTATAAATGCTTTTTTAAATAATTCAATGGCATGTGTGTGATTTCCTGTTGAATAGGCAGTCATTCCTTCGCTGATATATTTTCCTGCTTTGTCTTTTTCTTCCTCCTCGTTTGCAAAAAGAATAAAAGGAAGGAATAAAAACATGAATATCAAGGTTTTATTTTTATACTTTTTCATAATATTCTCCTTTTTTTATAAACTCAAGGCCTCTATTTTTCAAAAAGGTAATCAATCGTGTCAATCAGGAAAAATTTATCCAATAGTTTTGCAATCTGTTTTGGTTCAGCACCAGATAGTACAATTTCTTTTTTAGTAAATTCCTGCAGTTCTTTTATTACCTTTTGATTCGTGGGATCGCCAATCGCGACAAAAAGCTTATCATCAATTTCGTAAAGTGGGATGATATTATTTTTATACAGAATCTTCTCCTGAAATGATTTAATAAGTTGCTCATCAAGCATCTCTGGCCGGAGTTCCACAAAGGGAATTGCCGCCTGTTCACTGAGCATCCGGATTAAATTTCCAGAGTTTATATAACCTAATTCAAGAAGAATTTCACCCAGTCTCTTTTTCTTGGTTTTCTGTATCTCAAGTGCCTCCTGGACTTGTTTTTCAATAATGATGCCACTTTGTACAAGTAATTCACCGATTCGTGCTGCCATAGCATCCTCCAATCAATGTAAATACATTATTATTATATTCCTAATACGACCCTGCACCTATGCATAGGTGCAGGTCGCGCAGTTTATTTAATTTTGATTATCTTTATCCTCTTTTGGGTCACTGGTGTTTTAAGCTCGAGAAAATAGATTCCAGAAGCAAGGTCCTTTAAATTAAAGCTGAGCCGATGAAATCCAGCTTGATAATTGCCCTGGGTTAGATGCCTTACAATTCTGCCAGTAATATCATATACTAAAAGTGTAGCCTCACTCGCATTACTAATAGAGAAGTTTACTGTCATTTGATCCTGAATTAGATTTGGGTTAACAGCAAGATCAAGAATAAATCTTGGTCCAGGCATTGTAATCTCCTCTACACCAAGGTCATTGATTTTACCAATATAGAGCGTGTTGAGATAACCATTATTATAACCGCCAAAAACATAAATATAGTCAATCGTATCAATCGTTGCCACCTCAACATGAGGAATGCCAACTGGTGCTGGTAATGGCGTAGTAGACACCCAGCCTGTACCCTGGCTCCAGTAATAAACATGATCACTGGCTGGCAAGGATCCATAGCCAGCACCGCCACCAGCAATAAAGAAATGACCTTCCAGAAAATCACCGTCAGTAAAAGCAATCGGTTCAGGTAATGAGTCGATCGTTTCCCAGTTTCCAGATGATGGGTCATAGCGGATCGCATCCTGGATAGGATTGAGGTCTACATGGCTTAATCCACCCACTGCATAACAGAAATCGCCATCTGATGCAGAAGCAATGTACATCCGTTTTGGTGCTGGTAGGGTTGTATCTTCAATCCAGGTGTCGCCCGGTACATCATATTTCCAGAAATTCTGCTTTGGGTAGTAAGAATAACTCTCTTCCACGTAGTAGTAGTAAATTGTATCCCCGACTGCAGCTGCTCCATACTTACAAAACTCACGCCATCCAGAATAAGGAGCACTTAAAAGTTCCCA
>JAGMEL010000281.1 GCA_023128195.1 Caldifarciminota bacterium
CCAAGCACATATAATTTACCATCATAGACCACTCCCCGGGTAAGAGAACCATGAATGGGCATAGGTTCGACAGTTGACCAGGTGTTGCTTACAATATCGTAGACATAATGGATTGGTTCTGGACTCGGATGACCGCCAAAAACATAAATCTTATTATTGATCACACCTGAAGCGCTACCACAGACCGGTGTTGGCAAAGGTGCGCCAGTAGACCATTCGATATTAACATCTGATGTTTGAGGCGTAAGCCAGGAATTAGATGAAGATAAGATTGAGGAGCTGGCAAGAAAGGGATTGGGTCCATTATCATCAGCATTTCGGTCATACCATGCCATCAAACTATAAAATTGACCATAAAAACCATCCTTGGTTGAATCTTGGCCAGAACTGTCATAGGTCGCCGGATTGGTTAAGTCTCCGCCCACACCATCACCATTATCATCAAAGAGTGGATATTCACCAGAGGAATTAGAATGGGGTGTTTCCCACTCATACGCCTCATCAAGGGCAATGTAACCATCCTGATTCTTGTCTGCATACCAGGGGACATAAGTATCAGGACGACCACCCCGCATAGCAAATCGCCACTGGCCAGCCCAACCATAGGAATTTCCTTGACTCGCATTGACCGATGTAGCAGTGATCACTCGCCTTTGATTATTACATAAACCCTGCATATGAGGCATGATCGCACCACTGTAGCATGGGTTGTAAGCACCGATATATGCCTTACAATCTATACTATCGATCCACTCTTTCAGTTCAGTAAAGTAGACAAACCCATCATGAACCTGGAAGCCACTTGTATTACCATGATCAACCCACCAGACATGAACCAGATCATCATAAGTAGCCTTTGCTGCAATAGTATCAAAGGCAGCCTTCACATTTGCCTTGGTACTTATCCCGTCAACAAGCTCAGGATGGACATTAGCACTATCCCCATAAGTAAGATAGATGATGTCCTCAGGAGCAAAACCCCAGCTCATAAGTGCCCATACCTTACCAGAGGTATCGTTCCAGTACCATCGATACATCTGCCCGGTGACATTTCCACCCATTACTACAATCGCATACCTGTTGCCATAGGGCTGCCATTGGCCAGCAAAGGCAGATACTACTAATAACAGGTATATAAACACACCAACTAAACCTTTTCTCAATTTCATAACTCCTCCAAGTTTATGTATATTATAAATAACAAATTAAAAAAGTCAATGCATGGATTCCCAAAAAAATATCCACAAGACGTGCAATGAAAATTGTAGGATTAGAACTCCCCAAGGGAGAAATGACGTCATATATTCTCCAACTTTGGGTTAAGCTAAATTCTAAAATTGCATCAATACAAAATCAAGTAAATCCTCATGTATTATACGGAATCTTCAAAGGAGAAAAAATAAAAGATAAAATAGAATACACGTACCTTGTAGGAGTAGAAGTAAAAGACGTAGAAGACTTACCTGAAGGACTGTCACTATGGGAAATATATCCGGCAGAATGTGCGGTATTCTCTCCACACGGACATATAGGAAAGGTCGTACAAACTTATGAGAAAATAAGGGAGTGGTTTAAAACTAGTGAATATGAACCTAATGATGAGGATTATATTTTAGAGGTATACAATACACAACAGGATCTAAATGAACATTATGTTGTCGAAATATGGAAAGAGGTGAAAAAATAATTAATGCCTGTCCTCATAGCAACAGCATAGGGGGTTTCTTAAAAAAGGTCTAACCCCAGTCTTGTAGGAAGCCATTTTTCCACTAACATCTAGAATGGATTTATTTAGGCATTTAGGAGTTTTGGTATTTACCCAAGCCCGTTGTAAACGAGCTGGGTTTAGGTATTTATCTGATGGATTTGACCCTATCTAGCCCGGATGATAACGGCAGGCATTTTCGCCCGCAACATATCCTGTTGAGAATGCCGCCTGGAGATTATAACCACCGGTATCGCCGTCTATATCAATGACTTCACCACAAAAAAACAATCCTTTTCGTAATAATGACTCCATAGTTTTTGGATTTATTTCGTCTAATGCAACCCCACCACACGTCACTATCGCCTCCTCAATGGGTCTTGGGCCTTTGACAGTCATTTTGAAATCGGAAAGTAATGTGATAAGCCGGCGCCTTTTTTCTCGATTCATTTCACAACCACGTTTATCCGCAGGAATTTTCGAAAGCATAACAAATACGTTAATCGCCTTCATGGGAATCAGATGTTTTAATATATTCCTATATTTCATCTTACCATATTCGTTGAATTCTCGCAGGATTCTCTTATCAAGCGTGTCCTTGGACAATGCTGGTTTGAAATTTATTGATAAGCTAACCGTCCCGTGTTTTAATTTTGAAATCACCTCTTTGCTTATCGTGAGAATTATCGGACCAGAAACACCGTAGTGTGTAAATAGCATCTCGCCGAATATCCGGTCAATTTTTTTTTCATTTATAAAAACGGTCAATTCGATATTTTTCAAACTTAGACCCTGCATTTCCTTTATATATTCTTCTTTTATTTCCAGGGGGACCAAACCAGGCACGGGTTTGATGATCTCGTGGCCCAGCATCCTGGCTAACATATAACCATCACCGGTTGAACCAGTGAGTGGATATGACTTTCCGCCGGTCGCAATTATTACTGCATTACCATCGATTCTTTCACGGTTATTACCCTCAACACCGACAACTCTCGGTCCATCAGTGATTATTTTACTGACTCTGAAATTCGTTTTTATTGTAACTTTATTTTTTTTTGTGTAACCAACAAGACAATTGACGACACCATCGGCATCGCCCGTTTTGGGGAATACCCTCTTGCCTCTTTCTATTACTGTGTCCACCCCTCTTTTTTCGAAAAAATCTATTAAATCCGTATTGAAGAACTTTGCCAGACAATTATAAAGGAACTTGCCTTTTGTACCATAATTTTTGATACATTCGTCTAACTCTTCCATATTCGTCAAATTACATCTGCCCTTACCTGTGATTCGAAGTTTCATGCCAAGCCTGTGCATCTTTTCCAGTAAGATCACGTTACAGCCGAGGTCTCCTGCTCTTCCCGCGGCCATCAAACCGGATGCACCACCGCCAATTACTATTACCTTTGTTTTATCCATTATGATATTCCGAGTATAACTGCTTTCAGTTCATCGACTGGAAGACCAATAATATTCGTATAACTACCCTCGAATCGTTTGATAAGAAACTTCCCCATGCCTTGAATTGCGTAGGCACCGGCCTTATCCATTGGTTCGCCTGATGCTACGTACTTTTCAATCATTTCATCACTCAATTTGTGCATCCACACGGTACTTTTTACGGTAAAAGTAATGAATTTGTTTTTTTTAACCACAAAAACCGCCACGCCGGTAATGACTTCATGACATTGCCCGCTTAATTTCCGTAATATGCATACTGCATTATCTCTACACATAGGTTGACCAATGATTTCGTTATCAAATACTACTATGGTGTCAGCGCCGATTACAACAGACACATTTTGCATTTTATCAGCCCGTTTTTTGATAACATCCCTTGCTTTTTCTTTAGCCATTCTCAAGCTGAATGAAACCGCATCTTCACCTTGCTTAACTTTCTCTTTTACATTACTGCCGATAACAATGATTTTTTTTCGAGGCACAATTTCGGCGAGGAGTTCTTTCCTTCGGGGTGAATTTGATGCCAAGATGACCCTGTA
>JAGMEL010000282.1 GCA_023128195.1 Caldifarciminota bacterium
ATAAATATATGGAATGGCGTCAGCATAAAATCTACAAAATACTGGAATTGACACGAGAGCCTGAAATAATAACACTATTAAATCACGCAGAAAAAATCCTGCATCCATCATATGAAGGTGAAGCAATACTCAGTATTGGTAAAACAATCGAGTATATTGACGAGAAATTTTCCGGTGTTGTAAATGTAATGCCCTTTACATGTATGCCGGGTAATATCGTCACAACATTATACAAGACGATAAAAGACAAATACCCTGATATCCCACTCTTTGTGCTCTCTCTGGACGGTTTAGACCATGCAGTCGATTCAATGCGCCTCGAGACATTTGTCAGCCAGGCGAGGAATTACTCAGAGAATACGCAAAAGGTCCTTTCAATTTAGGATAAGTCTTCCCTGAACCAGAACAGATCACCTATACATCTATCGTGTAAAATCCTAAATACTAAATCCGAAATATTCACCCCGTTAGATATGCGCCTAATTTGTTTTTGAAACATTTATAGGATTGTGAAGATATTTTAGTGTATATATCTCTAATAATTTATTTTATCTAACGGAGCAGGCAAATTTTAATGACCCCGGTGAAATATGCTCACCATGAAACAGTTTGCACATTCCACAAGACAGGTCGCATTTCACGGGGCAGACCCAAATCCAAATTTACCAAACCACCCCCTCTTATGTCTTCCCTTGAAGGAGGAAAGGTAGGGATGTAATTGTTTTGAATTTAAATATTTGAATTTCGATATTGTTCACCCTGTGGAATATTCATTATTTATTCCACGGGGTAAAGAATTTAGTAATTAGGGTTTAGAAATTGATTTTAAATCTTCTCTTGACACTTTGGTTATTATAAATATAATCTAACTTAAAGGAGGCATAATGCGTTATTTTAGATTAGCCATACCATTATTTTTGATTCTTGTGCTTTTCATGGGTTGCCCTAAAAAGCAGGTTATAGAACCGGTCGAGGAAATCCCTGAAGAAATACCTTATGAAGAAGTAGAGATACCTGAAATGCCTGAGGAACCTGAAAAGCCAGATTTTGTATTGGAACGAATATTTTTTGGCTTTGACAAATCTGATATCACGGCAGATGCTGCCGAGTCACTTAGAAAGAATGCCACGATGTTAGAATTATATTCTGAGGTAAGAGTTAACATTGAAGGACACTGCTGCGAAATTGGCACTGCAGAGTATAATCTTGCCCTTGGTGAACGTCGAGCAAAGACGGCACGCGAATATCTTTTAATGTTAGGCATCACTCCTGACCGTCTTACAACTGTGAGTTATGGCGAAGAAAAACCCCTGGACCCGAGCAACTTAGAAAGAAATCGTCGATGTGAGTTTATGTTACAGTAGAAGAAAAAGCATAACAATTCCTAAGGATAAATCTTTAATGATAGTAAGACATTACCCAAAATTTATTGCCGCAATATTTCTCCTTTTTCTATTAGTCAGCTCCGGTTGTTTTAATCGCACTCGATTTAACAATTTCAACTGGCAGCTGGATAGTCTGCGATACTATACAGCAAAATTTGACAGTATACTCGAAAATCAGAGTGAAGAAATAACACATTTACGTATTGATTTTTACACAAAATCGAATGAATTAAGTGAAAAAATGGAGATGCTTAATTCGCGGATTAGCGATACCGAGTCACAGCTGAACCGGATATATGAAAAACTCGGTCCCGGCCGGAAAATATCATCACACACAGAAGACATTTCGAAAATAAGCCCTGAAGCAAGACTAATTTATGAATCAGCTTATCTAAATTATATTAAAGGCAACTACTCTGAAGCAATCAATGGATTCCGATCTTATTTACAAATTTTACCTGATTCTCCTTTATCTGATAATGCACTTTATTGGATCGGCGAGTCTTATGCGGCAATGGGTAAAAGTCAGAATGCTGTAAATGTATTTCAGGAATTAATAAATAAGTTTCCGGAAAGTACCAAGAAAGCAACTGCCCTTTACAAAATAGCTATTATCTACGAAGAGACAGGAGATAAAAAAACAGCAAAATTCTATTATAACCAAATAATCAAAGACTTTCCCAATTCAGCTGAAGCCACACTTGCTAAGGATAAACTGAAGCAATGACACACGTCATCTGCATGCATCCGTTATCATCTGTTTGAATCTAATATTACGAAGTAATATATGAATATCTTTAAAATCTTTTTAGAATCAAGTTTTGCCGCACAAATCATTATGTCGATTCTCGCAATTTTTTCGATATGGTCATGGGCAATCTTCCTCAAAAAAATGTTTTACTTCTCTAAAATCAAAAGCTTGAGTAAAAGATTTTTTTCTAACTACTCTTATTGCCAGGATATAAAGGAATTAGAGAACATGGGATATCTCTTGAATGATAATCCCTATGGCAGGATTTTAGAAAGCGGCATTGAAGAATATAAAAAATTAAAAGCGAGCAAACCAATGCCTTCTTTTGAACAAAATACTAAGAAAGAAAATCCCCGTTTAAACGAAGAACTTTTTGATAACATACGCCTGGCAATGGAAAGAACGAAAATTACTGAAATAAGTGAATTAGAAACTTCACTACCCGTACTGAGTACATTTGTGAGTGTTAGTCCATTCCTTGGTTTACTGGGAACGGTTTGGGGTATTATGAAAGCCTTTCTGGAAATCCGTGTTCGAGGATCAGCACACATTACAATTGTCGCCCCTGGTATTTCTGACGCACTTATAACAACGGTTTATGGACTTCTTGTAGCAATCCCTGCGCTCATATTTTACAATATATTTCGGAGTCGCTTAAACAATTTCGACTCTGAATTTAACAAGTTTATTAGCGAAGTCTTTGTGCGATTTCGTAAAGATATATGATACAGCAGTGAATACTAAAGGATTGATTTCGGAAATTAATATGACTTCTTTGGCTGACGTCAGTATTACACTTTTAATAATATTCATAATTGCGGCGCCCATGATGACACCGGGTATTGATGTCAACCTACCCAGAAGCGACGCATCACTACCACATGATGAAGAAGGGATAACCGTATCCATAAAGGATAACCAAGAGATATACATTGATAACGATAAAGTAAATATAGCCGATTTTGAAGTAAGTATTAAAAAAGTATTAGAAGGTAAGCCGCCCGGGGTAATCGTCTATTTACGTGCGGACGAGAAAGTCGATTATGGATATGTCATAGACATTGTGGGCAGAATGAGGAATGCGGGTATAAAAGAGTTAGGATTGGTCGCCGAAATACCCCGGGAATGAACCGTTTTTATATCCTGTCGACCTCAATACATTTTGTTATTTTTGCTCTATTCATATTTGCAAACCGTGCCGGTTTTAAACCAATACCCGAATTTCAGGTGTATAAAGTAAGCATTGCCCCATTACCTCAACCAAAGATAATAAGTATTGAGGAACCTGTAAAAGAAGAAGTTATGCAAGAGAGCAAAACAGAGGAAAAAGCGCCACCCGAACAGAAAACTGTATCTGAAAAGACGAAAAAACCAAAAGCTAAAACTGAGAAAATTGTCAAGAAAGGACTGCCTGATATCAAACCAAAAATATATACCGGCAGTGGAAGAGGATTTACTTATTCATACTATTTAAACATACTATTGAATAAAATAAATAAAAACTGGAACAATCCATTTAAGGATCGAGATATCATTCTGAAAAGTATTGTCTATTTTGAAGTTGATAAAAACGGTAAAATCTATAATGTCAGGCTTGAGCAAACATCTGGTAATGAATTATATAACGAAACGACGATCCGTGCTGTAACATTAGCAAAAAAATTACCACCCTTACCCCAGGAATTTTCTGATGATTATCTCAAGGTACACATTGAATTCCTGACTGCACAGTGAGGACA
>JAGMEL010000283.1 GCA_023128195.1 Caldifarciminota bacterium
AAATCTGTCAGTATTAGCCGTTCTTCTTTTAATTTACGTGTTTCTTCAGTTCGCCTTTGATCTAAAACTATATTAAATACACCGGTAATAATGATTAAACAACCAACAGAAGAAAATAATATTTTTCTAAACTTAGAGGGTAGCCATCCAATAATTTGTGATTGCCAGATACCGAATAAATTGATTAAAATACCAATAATTATTATTAGTATGTTCAAAAACATTATCTGCTACACCCTTATAAAAATCCTGTGCCAATCAAGAAAATTACATTAGCTGCATTATTTGGCATGGTTATTCCTTTTATGGTTCACCATAATAATGAAAAACAGTCCCGCAATCTCTGCATTTGAAATCATGATGGTGGTTCATTAATATTTCTTCCACAGTGGGGACAAATTCTTTTTTTCTTATCGCGTTTTCTCTGCATTTCTTCTACAAAGCCTCCACCAAGTATTCCAGCCGGCAGTGCAAACATACCAATTCCTAAAAGAGATATTATTGCTCCTAAAAATTTCCCTATGGTAGTAATTGGATAAACGTCGCCGTAACCTACAGTTGTTAATGTTGCTACTCCCCACCACATGGCAGCTGGTATACTAGAGAAAGCCTCAGGCTGGGCCTCATTTTCGACAAAGTACATTAAACTTGAAACGACCACCAATAAGATCATAATAACAGAGGCAGTTATAAGTAATTCTTCCTTTTTTTCTTTAAGTACATTCCCGAGCGTCTTTATAGAATTAGAATATCTACCTATTTTAAACAAACGAAACATACGTAACAAACGAATAACTCTCATAAATCTTAAATCAAGGGGTATAATCATCGGTAAATAAAAGGGTAAGATGGCGATTAAATCAACAAGGGCTAATGGAGATAAAGCAAATTGAATTCTTCCTTTAATTGGGTTTTTATACTTATTTTCACTTGTGCAACTCCATAACCGTAAAATGTATTCGATGGTAAATATTATTACCGAGATAATCTCGAAGGTTTTAAAAAAACCCATATATTGCGATGAAAGACTTTTTTCTGTTTCTAAAACAACAGCAATGACATTAAGGATAATTAATGTCATAATAAAAACATCGAATATCCTACTAGGCACATCACCTGGCAGGGCCTTTTCTAATATATCAAATGTACGCTCTTGTATTCTTTGAAACATTTCACTCCTTCATTAACCCCAGATTCTTTTTAATGTCAGCAGCTCATGATTTAACAGTATTTATTCCGTGATTCGGGATGTAAAATCCACCAGTTCTTTGGGATTTTTATAGTCGCGCCGATTGACCGATTACAGGCAACACAAGTAGTAACCAAATTATACTCACTGTGGGAACCATTCATCTCCTGAGGTATTACATGGTGGATTTCTATATTCCTAGAATAACTGCAGTATGAACATTTGTTTTTGTCACGGTTAATAATGTAAGTCTTTATTGAATCATCAAAGTCTTTGTTTTGTTCACTTGAATAGAATTTTTCCCATCGTATAGATAAATACTCAGGATCTAACACGATATGGTATTTTTGGTTCAATGTGGATACTTTACTACTAAATTCATATTTATGTTTTAACATATAGTACGAGCTAATAAGCATTAATTCATGTATTTCGGTTTGTTCTTTGATATACTTTACAAAATAATCATCTTGCGCATCGGTTCGAATACAAATTAATTCCTCCAAGTTCGCTAGTAATGTTTCCAGCCTAAACCTCCAATTCACTATCATCGATTATACTAATGATTGACATAATTTCCTCAGCAATTTTCTGTGCTCCAGGTCTTCCTGATTTGCCCGCCATAAACTCACCTTTGCTCTCCCAACAATTAGGTATTTCTTTTTGTAATGGTATCAATTTGATCTTAAAATTTTCCATTTTGAGTGAACGTGTAAGGAATAATTCGTTCATTAACTTTCCACCAACTATTCCAAGGGACTGTAAACCAGTATTTGTCATAAGTTTGTATTTTTTTGAATCGGCCCATTCTTTTTGCCAAAGAGATTTTACTGCATTATAAAAATTGATTACTATAGAAAGTAGTTTTTCTTGATCATGGATTCCTGAATAAGAGCTAAAATTTGAAAGCAATTGTTTCACTCCGTCAAATAGACTTTTTTGTTTAATTAAGTATGTCTCACCTTTGGTTTTTTTTCCACCCTTATGAACCGCATTGAAAAATGGACTACCTCTGTCTTCTGCTAACCTTTTTACTATCCATAACGGTCTGTCTTTTTGCCATAGCTCATCATCTGACGAAAGCTGTTGTTTTAGTCGTAAGAGATGACTTACATTTAATCTTTGCTGTTCACGGTTTATAGTCTTGAAGATTTCTTTTTCGTCATTGATAGATACGCCATGGGTTATACAAAATGGAGAATATACATTGTCCAGAGGAGGATAGTTTTTAGGAGCGATCTCTCCCCCTGCAAAAAATAGTCTATGATTACCATCAACTCTTGAAATCGCTATATCGTTAGAATCCTTATAAGTTTTAATCTTTCCCCAATCTATTTGGATCTTAACCATGGTGAGTTTAGCATCCTTGGGTCCCTTGGTTAGTGCTTTTGGTGTGATTTTCAAAGTATCAGATTTACGAATATTCAGAATTATTTCAGGCCACAATGCATCCTTTTTATTACTGCGATTTTGCGCATAGTCATAAGCTTCTCTGGCATGTTTTCGATTCAAATTTCTTTGTGTGCCTGTAGGATTATTCACTTGATGATATTCATCAGCTCTAGACATTCGCGCGAGTACTGACAAAGGGGCAAATCCACGATAACTAACAACGCCAAAGCATTTACCTTGGATTGCATAGATTGGACTAATGTCTATTTTTTGGCGATCCTTTAATTTTTTCCTTCCCATATTAGTTGCCTCCTATTTTTGTATACACTTCTTTAACAATCACTTACCCCACCAGCCAAACCCCAGATTCTTTTCAATGCCAGCCGAAGATTTCGAATGAATGTAAGAAGAGGTGTGTATATTGTCAAGTGTGAAGATCCGACCCCACATTTCTTCCTATTCATGATTCCCCGTTTGTGATAGTTTTCCTTTTTGTATCTCATCGGCAATTACCAAAATAGCACATCTTGCGTTCATTCTCAGTGGACATTCGTGTTCATTGCGTATAGATTGGTCTGCTGCCGGACATACTTTTCCACTGAATGGACAAATCCAATTTGGCGTCATCTTAATCACCTCCTCTTTTCACTTTACGCACAGCCTTATCGGCCATTTTGTCAGCAACCCTTATATACTTATGATCTTCAGAAACCTGAATAAAAATCACCTTTTCGAAAATTTGTGCTTTATTTCTAATTTTCTCGTGAATCTCTTTATGTCTTGGCTTCCTCATTCGAAATTGACGATTCAGCTGTTTTATTACCAATTGGCTATCTGATCGTATTTCTATAGTTTTCATGCAGTATTCGGATGCTTTTTCAAGTCCCTTTAATACTGCGAGGTATTCTGCGTCCTGGTTAGTCAAATCATCTCCTAAAAAGTAACCATCTTTGAATAGAATGTCATCACCGCAAGCAATAACAATACCGGCTCCTGATGGACCAGGATTGCCTTTGGAACACCCATCAACATAAATTTCAATCATATCAATATATTTCTTTTTCATATTCCGTCTCTAAACACACTTAATTCCAATCATGTACCTGCATTCTCGTCTTTGCCTTTCCCGAGAAGCGTTTCTGCATGTTTTAAAATCTGTGCTATATCGTCTGGCACTTCAGTTAGGTTTTCAACTATCTTTACAGCTTTTTCTTTTGTATAGAATCCAATACCTAATTCCTCCATTAGTTTAGCCATATTTTCCTTCTGTTCATCACTCTGCATTATGTCATCGAATCATTAGAATCTTCTGTTCAATTGTTTCTTGCGGAATCATAGATTTCATTCTTCACTCCTCGTTATACAAATATTGCAGTTGCAATCATTTACATATCTATTATGCACTAAAATAACAAAAAATCAACGATTTGTTAGATATTAAAATAGCCTAAAGAATCATAATCCATCACGATATAGGTGCAGGTAATTGAAGATGTGGAATTTTTGGCCGCTGAATAACTTTCGGTTTCTTGCCATGTAATACAAGTTTCAGATTGTCCTAAATTTGTGAGCTATCCCATTCAATTTTTTGATATCTCAACCAACGTTTCCTCCAAACTCGAAAATGATCTTTGGCTTCGTCTTGAACCATACTTTGCAGTTCGGATGAAATCTGGATAACTTCTTCTATAGGATTTTTGAATTGTGGGCTTGTAATATACTCCATAAGTTGTCTTGCAATCTTTGCTCGTTTGGCTTTCTTGACTTTTGCTTTCATCATTTCAATAAGATATCTTCGGAGTAGAGATGCAAGTGCTACAACTCCTAATGGGGCCACCACTAATACACCATTCATTTGCGAAAATCCACTGAATCCCCTCTTTTGTCCTGTTGTAACCAAAACAGCAAAATCTGCTTCACGGCTTTGTTTTGCACGATAAGTTTGGCGAATATGCTGGCTTTGTATCTTTGCTACTCTTTTACATTCATATATAATAATACCGGCTGATTTCTTCGCAAATTTTACAACGTGCAGAACATCACCATCTTTACCTTTATGCTGGATGCTGTCTTCAGGAAATTCTTTCTTCAAACAAGCTACGAGTTTATTTTCGAACTCAAGTCCCTCAGTTTGTGGCGTTGTACCTTTCTTAACTTGCTTAATTCGCTCTTTGAGCGTTTGTATTTGTTTATCTTTCCCAGCCAAAAGGCGTCGATTCCGTGTCCGCTCTGTATTAATACCTTCTTGTTTAGCTCTCTTCTCATTTGCTCTCGCTTCACGAAGCTTCTTTTGCAGTTTCATTACATTGTCTTCATGATGTTTGTCTCTTGCGCTAAGTATACCGAGGGCTTTTTCATATTCTTTTTTAGTAAGGGGAGTTTTACAAACTGGGCATCGATATTTCTTCATTTTGTGCTCCTCCTTTGTTTAAAAGCAACAGATTTAGATTCAATTCCATAAACATTAAAACCATCATACATAAAGTCATTTGTCATTAAGTCACTTTGCTTCGCAATCGATTACGTAGATAAAAAAACAGATTACAAAGATAAAGAAACGTAGTATCACCATTCTTAATTAAAAACAGCTTCTGCATCTCCTTATTCACACCAAAAATCTTCATACCTTTACTGAGTATAATTGTATACGTAAGTTTAGTTTTGTCAATAGGGCGTTGCCCTCGATTACAGTGATATTTTATATTACAGATTATACAGAAATATAAACAAACCCTAGAATTAAATGCAGTATCGTTGCACTCGCCCCGTTAAATAAAAAAAGGACTTATGATATACAGAGGAAGTAAGTCTAACAACTAAATTAATTTGGGTAACGATACAGGAATTCTTGTATTTAACAGGGCAGGCAGGATCATTACTTCGCAGTATCGCTTCGCTCGCCCCATTAAATACATGCATAGAGATAAAATTATTTGTTCACTAAAATATTATTTAACGGGGTAAACAGGAAATGCAGTAATTACATTTTTTGAAGAAAACAACACCTTTGTTGCCTTTCTTAAAAAAGGCGGCAGCAAGCGAACGTTCAGGTGTTAACGCTTTCAGCCATTAGAGTAAAATTAGTTCAATTTGCCCCTTGACAAGTTTTGAATTTTGTGTATAATTCAGCATGAGTCAATGCATTTATAGAAAGATTTACATCGTGAACTGTAATTTGTAGATAGCGATAAAAGGAGGAAATTTATGAAATTAGAACAATTGAAACCGGCAGTAAAGAGGCTGTTGGAAAATCATCTAAAGGTAAAGATGAAGTTAACTAAAAAATCGATGACTATGAAAGACCTTAAGAAAACATCAGGAATAGAGAGAGGTCAACTAAACTACTGGGAGTTCCAGAATGTATTGCCCAAGCAAAAGACTACTCGGGGAAAATCCTGGCGGCGTTTCAGTCGTCTTGACTTAATGGGTTTTGCAATTGTGGAAGAATTATCAAAACATGGTATAGAACTAACAGACTTATGTAAGAATCCAGTAGATTGGCTCGCCTATGCTATTGATAAATTCCATCTCCTGCGTCAATTTTCAAAAGGTAACCGCATCTATATTTACATGGACGAGAAAAATATCAACTACTTTTATGGCGATGATATCAATATCTGGAAAGAGAAAATTTTACCGATGCAGGGACCAGTAACCATAATACGCATAGATCCTATAATGAGAGATATACTCAGGAAAACACAAAGGAAGGATTTCTACGTTAAATTTACAAAGGACAGATTTGGCGGAAAACTCAAAGTCATCTACTATGTGGAAGGAGAAGAAATAGTACTGGGTAGATGAGAGGAATATTTATATGCGACTTATGAGAGCTAAAGAGTTATCCAAGGAAATAGGTATTCCTCGTGGGACTCTCTATGATTGGGTTTATAAAAAAATAATTCCTGAGGATTGTTATCATAAACCAACAGGGGGAACTCTACTCTTTGATTATGACGAATTTTTAAAGTGGCTCACGCGTAAAAAGAAATCCGTGCACGAGAAAGTAGGTTTTACATTATGATAGTTGACTTTCGCATACCATTTTGTATAATAAGGCTGGTAATAAAAACGAGGAGGAACGATGGGCGTTTATAAACGCAACGGCATATGGTATGTCAGATATCGTTCTCCTGTAACAGGAAAGGTGGTGCGAAAGTCGACAGGTGTTA
>JAGMEL010000284.1 GCA_023128195.1 Caldifarciminota bacterium
TAAAGGAGTGGATGAGATATGTGTTAAAGAAATTTGCACGGCGGTATTTTGGCGGCTTGTTTTTGAGTGGTTTTTATCTGGTATTATTGGGTAAACTTCTGAGCATTAGAATGGGAAAAAATGGTGAGGTTCTTGCACGTAAAACAATAATTGGTATTGTGGATAAAACAGGCGAAATGGCTATTGCAGTGAACACTCTAGCATCTTTGGCAAAAAACAAAGTCAATAAAATTTCATCTAAAGGTTTGAAAAAATTATATGCCAGAGATAGAGAATTTCACGATTTATTTAATAAATTCTTACGTGATTTTGGGCACCGCGGTCCAGCTGAGTTCGACATTGCGAGTCCAAACTGGCGTGAGGAGCACGACCTGATCTTCAACTTGATAACAACAGCAAAAGATTGTAATGAATATCATATTGATCGTAAGACAGTGATAAACCATATGTTGAGGGCGTCAAAGCCATATGAAAGATTTATCTTGAAGAAACTTTTACCCAGGATCGAAGTTTTTTCTCGATTAAGAGAAAATGGAAAACATGTTTATCTTAAGGCTATGGCTAAGATAAAAGATCAACTGTTGATTATGGAGAAAATCTTAATGAATCAGGGTTATGTAACAAAAAGAAGGGATATATTTTTTCTAACATTGAGAGATCTGGAGGATGTTCTTGCCGGGCGATGTGAAAAAGCAGATATTCTAACACGTATAAGAAAAAGGAAAGACGAGTGGAAGATGTACAGGCAGGCAGAGCCGCCCGACATTATATATGAAAGTGGCGAACGTATTTCTGCATCAATAACAGAGTCCGCCGTTTTATCGGGTGTGCCTCTTAGTTTTGGTAAAATTAAGGCACGGGCAAGGATTATTAAAGATTTTAATGATAGTTCCAGATTAAAAGAAGGTGAAATTTTAGTGACCCACCACGCAGACCCTGGTTGGACACCGCTTTTTACAGTTGCCTCAGGTGTTATTATAGAAACAGGTGGTGTTATCTGTCATGCGGCAATGGTGGCGAGGGAACTCGGTATTCCAGCGGTTGTCATTAGAGGTGCGACAACGCTCATACCTGAAGGTAAGGTAGTAGAGCTGGATGCAGATGAAGGAACAGTTAAAATGTAAAAAGGGGACAGGCTACTTTTTATATATATAATTATTGCTTAATCTAAAATGATTCTTACTTCTAAAAAGTAGCCTGTCCCCTTTTAAAGAAGTTCCGGGCTGCTTTCTGTTCAGCTTTCTTCTTTGTTTCACCTGAACCCTGTGCTACTTTTTTCTTGTTTACATAAAGATGAATATAGAATATTTTACGATGCGGTGGACCTTGCTCTTTGGAGACCTTATAGTAAATCTCGTATTGTTTCTGCATTGCCCACTGGTTTAGAAGTGATTTATGATCTTTTCTTTTAATTATCCTCTTCTTAAGTAATATACGGCATATGAATTTCTCGACATATTTTAATCCACGGTCAAGATAAAGTGCGCCAATAACTGCTTCCATACAGTCGGCAATGCTGGATGATCGATTTCGCCCTCCAGTTAATTCCTCACCCTTGTCCATTAGTAAAAATTGTCCCAAACCGAGTTTTTTGCCGGTATTATATAATGCCTCTGTACTGGTATACATTTTTTTAAGTTCACTTAATTCTCCTTCATCTGCCTCGGGGAATTTTGCCAAGAGGTACTCTCTTGTTATCAACTCCAGAACTGCATCACCGAGAAACTCAAGGGTTTCATTCGATTTTTGGTCTGTTTTTTGCTGTGTTTGCAAATATGATGAATGCGTAAACGCGCGCTTTAATATCTTCCGTCTTTTGAATCTTATGCCCAGCTTTTTTTCAACAGCGCTATAATTCAGCTGTGGCATCGATCTCTACCAATGCGCCCTTGGGCAATGAGTTAACAAAGACTGTGACGCGGGCTGGAGGTTCATTGCTGAAATACGTGGCATAAACTTCGTTCATAGGTACGAAATCTTCGGCTTTTGTGAGATAGACAGTTGTCTTTACTACTGAAGACAGCTTGGTCCCGGATGCTTTAATAACCGCTTTCAGATTTTCCAATACCTGCTTTGTTTGTTCAGCAACATTGCCGTGGATCAACTTATTCGCCTCTGGAGAAATTGCGATTTGCCCGGCAGTAAAAACAAAATTTCCAGCCGCAACTGCCTGGGAATAAGGACCAATTGCCGCTGGTGCATTTGTTGTTTTAATTATTTTTTTCATATTTTACTCCTTTTTAATAATCCCGTTTTCGAGGCTGTATTTTTCCAAACCTAAATAGAATTTTAAAAAATCTTTTTGTTCGATTTTTTTCTGAAGTACAAACCATCCGTTAAGATCGTTCTTTTTAGCAATTTCCATTGCACTAATCTTGTCTTGAAAACCACCAAATTTAATGCGGTAGAGGTTGGTTGAATCAATAAAAACGGGTATATTATTTTGTCTGATACGGTTGTACATATCTACGGCATTATCATAACTTACAAATGCTCCAACCTGCAAATACCAGAGCGAATCAGTGCTTACAACACGAGGTATAACTTCTTCAATTACAGCTTCTCTTTCTACTATTGGGTTCATCGTCATGCCATTAATATCAATAAAAAAAAGATTGTGATTAGTATCAATTACAACAGTGTAGTTTGGATGGTCTGTCTGAAATAGCCCTATAATTTTTTTATCATGCTGGAAGATTCTTTTTGGCCTGAGGGTTAAAGAATCAAGGTACACAATGCTATTTTCTGTTAGGAGAATGAATTTCTCGCTGCTTTTATTTTGCTTAATGGCGATCGCTTGAAAATCTATCAAATTTCCGTATTTGTTTACGAAAAAAATTCCGCGTTCACTGTAAACTATATAACCGTTCTCATGCTCACTGAACCATTTACAATCAAATTTTAAGTCTATTACTCTTTCTTTGTTTAAATATATATCATAGACAGTTAATCTATTTTTGATATCAAGCGTTGCTAAGGTTTTCTTTTCCGGGTTATATTCATAACATAAGATTCTGTTAACACTGACTTTTTTCACAAGTCTTCCATCGTTCAAATCAAAAATTTTTATGATGGTTTTCGTTTGTGTATCGCTAATTAGATGGATAACCTGATTTTGTTCCGATATATTCAGTTGCTGATGTGAAATGAGAGGACGGTAGTCAGCGCGCTCAACCCCAACGCCAGTTTTAAAAGCAAGATTGGCTTTGTCAATAATTACTATCTCATCAGTTGTAATTAATAAAATATTTTCATTGTTTGTACTAAGATAATTAAATCTTTGTGGTAAAGGTATGCGGTCATTTATTGAAAGATGTTTATGGTCAATTTTATATAGGTAGCGATGTGTGAGTACGTAGAGGAAATCATCCAGACTGTAATCGATGATATCTTCAGCTAATGTTTGTTTCCTTGCCTCCATTTTATGTACATCTAAAGTGTAAATAGTAGAATCTATGATTAGTGGCTTGAAGAATAACATAAACATGAGACTGAAAGCAGAATTAAACATACACCTATTTTAGGTCAATTATGAGAAAAATCAAGAGCCAGATTAATAGTTGGTTATACGGCATCGCTGCCTGTATTGTCTTATGGCATCGTTGTACGGCTGAAAATAGGACGACAGACAATAAACGAACAACGAAACGAGCCCTGTGGAATAATAAAAGAGGGTTTATGATAGAGAAAGAAGACAGATTCAACAATAAGATTAATATGGTCGAACATACAATTTCTTGTATTCCACGGGGCGAGCGGCTATGCCGAGTAACGATTAACGATATTATCGGCTCTTGACTTTCATGAAAATTTAAATAAAATAACAGATAAGGAGGTAAGATGAAGAAATTAATTTTGCTTGCCCTCGTAGTTTTGTTTATTGGCTGTTCACCGGCAGCGAAAAACTCAGCTAGAATCTATATTGACCAACGCGAGTATGACAAGGCAAAGGAACAAATATTAATCGGTCTCCAGGAAACCCCTGATGATTATGAGTTATATTGTCTTTTAATGAAGGCAGAGATCGGGCTTGGTGATTGGAATAGAGTAAGTAAGGCATTCCAGGATGGTATTAAAGTCGATTCAGTGAAGGCGGTTAACTGGATGCTTAAAGACAAGAATAATATTCCAATATTCAAACAGGCTTTTTATAATGCTGCTGTTGGTTTAATGGGTGATGAGGAATACGATGGGGCATTGAAAAATCTAAAGTTCTGCAAAATCTTAGAGCCTGAAGATGTGAATGTGTATATTCTCGAAGGTGGTATCTATGATAAATTGGGTAATAAAGAATTGGCAAGTCAGGTATATGACAAAGCCTTAAGTATTGATCCTGAGAATCCCGATGCATATTTTCTTATTGGGAAGGCATTATTTGACAAAAAATCATATGATTCATGCCTTGTAAGATTTAATGGGGCAATTAAATATTATGAGATTAACTATAAAAGAATAACCAAGGTGATTTTTCAAAACCTGCCTGAGTTTGATAAAGATCTGGCACAGAAAATCATTAAATTATGGCATGGGAAGAAAAAAGATGAATTGGATGAATTGGTAAAAGTAAAACTGGGAATTGATGCCGGATTAAATGCAATGCGAGGGAACATTAGCAAATTCTATAAAACTACTGACGGTCTGTCACAAAGTTATTATCGTCTGGGTATGGCGCACTACAATCTTAATAATGATAACCTTGCTCTGGTAAATTTGTTTAAGAGTCTTGAATTCATGCCTGATGATTCTGATGCCCTGTTTTATGCTGGCGAACTGCTGATTAAAACCGAAAAATATCAAGAGGCAATTAATTATTTTGAAAAACTGACTCAATTGAAAGATGATGATTTCTACGCATGGTTCTATATTGCGGTTTGCTGGACCCAGCTTAAGGAGTACAAAAAGGCAGCTGGTATCTATGAGGATAAGGTTCTCGCAATCGATCCCAAAAATATTGATGCAATGACAAATCTTGCGTACATCTACCGCGAAATGGGCAATAACAAAAAGTCTTTTGAATATCTAATGAAAGCAGACAAACTTCAAAAGGAGCAATAATGAACATTAAGGCAAAAGAGCGGTTGTTAAATGTTTTAATTATTTTAGGTGCTTTGGTCTTATTGTTTGTTGTTGGTTATCCACAATATAAAGAGTCATTACCTTCAAAAATCAAAATCGGCATTGACAAATCCTATGCTTCATTACCATTTTATGTAGCTAAAGAGGATACAACGAGACAGTATTTCGTTATCGAAAAGATTGAACCCGAATTTATTGAGATTGAAGGAGATCCTTTACAAGGTATCAAGGATGGTCTGTATGATATCGCGGCAGTGTCCTGGTACTCGTTTTTAATGTCACCTGATTATGATGGTGATACATTGAAAGCATGTGGGTCTATCGAACTGAAATCGGGTAAAGTCTTGGATGCTTTTATTGTACCTGAAAAATCGAAAATAAAAAAATTAGGAGATCTTAAGGGTAAACGATTGGGTTATTTGATAAATGATGAGTATCTTGTTGATCTTATCCTTAGTAAAATGGAAGAAGATGAGATAACCGGGATTGAGAAGGTTCTGCTTCAAACTGATGAAATTACTACTGCATTTGATGATAAAAAAGTAGACGCCATATATCTCATTGATCCATATCGGGGATATATGGTCTATCGAAATTACAAGGTTTTGTATCAGGGTTTAATTTCTTATTATATTGTTCCATCTCTGCCGTATGCAGCGATTGTGATGCGCAAAAATTTTCTCAAGGATGAAAATCGATTGGGAGCAATAAGGATTAAGAATGCAATAGAGGCGACATTGAGTTATATGACAAAAAATCCTGAGT
>JAGMEL010000285.1 GCA_023128195.1 Caldifarciminota bacterium
GAATATCAACGACTGTCAGACATTAACCTGAAGAATGTAGAAAGCTTCCAGACAGAATTGGTAAAGAGAGGCATTGGTGTTTGTGGTATCAGGCCGAATGAATTTCTGTTTGATAAGAAGGATTTCGCACGATAAAACCGGTCGTGCTAGACGGGGAGTTAGCGGTGCCTTGAAACCCGACACACGTCGGATGACCCGAAATCCGCTTATGCGGGGTTGAATACTCCATTTGAGTCAGGATTTTCAGGGGCAACAGCAAGAAGTTGAAGAGTGATGAGGATCGGGTCTTATGATGGTACTGCCTATAAACTCCGTCAGGTCTGGAAAGGAGCAGCGGTAAGTAGGAAAGGGCTAGTCGTAAGGAAGCCTGGTCTGAGTTCTTCGTCTTGCTGTTCCTGAAAGGACTGGCAAAGGGAGTTGCACGACCGGATTGACGACTAAAATCTAAGAAAATGTGGTATACCATATTTTATCAACATTATAAAGGAAAAGAACGTGAAGAGTTTTGCTACAAATTCTAAATTCGAAGCACTAAATCCTAAACAAATTCAAATTACCCAAATACAAAATCTAAAACAGCATCAATCGAGTTTCGAACATTTGAATTTAGAATTTAGATATTAGAAATTAGAATTTAACCGAACGAAGTGAGGTTTTATGGCTCATCGCGTAATTTCATTAAGATATCGTCCTCAAAATTTCGATGAATTGACCGGGCAGAACCATATTGTGCTGTCCTTAAAAGGAGCAATAAAGAGTGGCAGGATAGGCCATGCGTTGCTTTTTGCTGGACCGCGCGGAGTCGGTAAAACAACGACTGCCCGAATTTTTGCGAAAAGTTTAAATTGTGTTGAAGGTCCAACAGTTTACCCTTGTCAAAAATGTCAATTATGTCGGGAAATTACTCTCAGCAGAAGCATTGATGTTATAGAAATCGATGGTGCATCAAATCGAGGCATTGAAGAGATAAGAAGTCTAAGAGAAGGCGTGAAATATTCACCATTGCACGGTCGCTATAAGATATATATTATTGATGAGGTTCATATGCTGACCCAGGAGGCATTCAATGCCTTATTAAAAACTCTTGAGGAACCACCTCCAAAGGTTGTTTTTGTCTTTGCTACAACTAATCCTACGAAAGTACCAACCACTATTCTTTCACGCTGTCAGCGATTTGTATTTAAACGTCTTTCAGTTAGTGAAATTACTTCCAGACTTCGAACAATCGCCGATAAAGAGAAAATTAAGATAACTGAAAATGCCCTACATTATCTCGCAATCCGTGCAGATGGAAGCATCCGTGATGGCGAGAGTATTCTTGAACAATTAGCATCTTTTATTGAGGGCGAGGTTACTGAGGAAGATGTTTTTAAATTAATCGGGTTTTTGGGAAATGATTTTTATTTTACACTTTTAAATAAAATTCTGACTGTGGATTTAGGTAAGGTAATTATGATGCTTAATAAAGGAATAGAGGATGGCGCAGATCCAGTAGAAATTTATCGGGGATTCACCAATTATTTGCGTGCCGCTTTTCTCATCAGAACTGGCGTGCCCTGTGAATTTGTCGAATTGAATAGCGAAGAAATTGAAGTATTGAAGAAAATTGAATTAAGCCGAGATGAGATTATACATCTGCTCGAAATCTGTCTGAGATTTGAAGATATAGTAAAGAGATCAGTGAATGTTCGGATCGCGATTGAACTTCTTTTTAGTCAATTAATTCTTTGCTTAACTAAATCTAAAAAGCGGGAAAATAATAATAGAGTCGTTCTTTCGTCATCACCGAATAAGAATGTAAATATAAAAGAAGCCCTGTTTTTAGATTTGCAAAAGAACAGTCCGAAATTAGCAGGAATTATTCATAAGGCAGATATAACAAAGAATAATGATAATGTTACTGTTTCTGTTAAGAATGAATTTGCTAAAACTCAGTTGGTGAATAATCAGAAAAAAGTAAAGTCTATTCTTAAAAAAATACTTAACACTGATTTTATTTTAAATATTGAGATTGTTCACCAGAAAGAGGAAGAGAGCGATTTAATACAGACAATAAAAGTTTTATTCGATGGTGAAGAAGTCAGGTAAGGGAAATAATTTTTTTGTAAGGATAAAAAAATAGGAGAAGCACGGTGAAAAATATCATGCGGGAAGCCCAGAAATTACAGGTAAAATTATTAGAAGAGTTACGAAAAATAAAGGTAGAAGGTAGTGCTGGTGGTGGTATGGTTAGGATTGAGATGGATGGTGAACAGACTGTTATTTCAGTCAAAATCGAGCCGCAAATTCTTGAAGACAAAGATATTTCAATGCTTGAGGATCTTATATTAGCAGCATTCAATGATGCCAAGAAAAAAGTAGCGGAGAAAACCCAGGAAAGCTTCAAATCAATTACAGGTTTTCCAATACCGACCTAACCTCGCTGTAATATGGTTGTTGGGTTAGGGTGTAGAAGCTGGATTTTTATTTTTTCCAGCATCCAAACCCTTAACCCAATTCCTATTTTATTAGTAGTATTCAAGGAAATCAAATTATTAGAAGATCAGGAATTTTTTACCTGATAACCTGATGTCCTGTTATCCTGATGACCTATTTTATAAATAGGATTTTCCCTGTCTTTACTTCCTTATCCGTTATTATACGATAAAAGTATGCTCCCTGAGCCAATTCTTGATTCCTGTCATCATGGAAATCCCATGGGATGTCATAATTACCAGATTTTAATGTTTTGGCGATAATAACCTTCATCTTCTGTCCCAGTACATTATAAATTTCGATTCGCAGGTTTGTCCTTTCAACAAGGCTTACAGCAAATGTTAATTCTCTATGGGAAGGATTTGGAAAAGCTGAGAATCTATGTCTGACCTTTACAGAAGTAGTGTTTTCTTCTGTAATCACATTTGCTCCAACAATAAAAGAGTATATATGCACTGGTACATTTATTGGTGAGGTGCGTCTTACTCCATCAGTATTTTTCGCTAGAATGTAATAATATACCGTATCGCCGCCTGATTGTGCTGGTATATAGCCCGCAAAGACGCCCGGTGTATCAATTACTGCGGCCAAGGGCGTTGTATTGTATGAACCACTATTGATTTTATAGAAAATAATTATTGAATCAGTGAACAGACTGCTTGAGGTGGTTATCTGAGCTCGAACCCGATAAGGATTGAGTGTATCTTCAGTATCAGTTAATGGATAGTGATGTATATGAATAAATTTAGCACTTGGCGCTTGCATAGTGATACAATGGATTGCACCGCCTGATCCTGACATGGATGAACAGTCTATACCCACAATCTCGTGGTCAGGCAATGCCTGTTCATAGATAAATAGCGCAGTGTCGTCTTCAGGTTCGTTCCAGAGTGGTACGAGAACCTTATTATTTACAAACAGTGAGTTGAGATATGAAGGAGGAGCGCTCGAGGTTGACCAGGGCATAGGCATACGCACTACACGGTATGGATAACCCTCGCGATTTTTACACCGGGTAATAGAATCAGCATTTTGATTGAGTAATGTATAATTAGCATGGCCAGGAGCATATTCACCAATCATTACTAGAGTATCGTTCAAAATCTTTGTCCATAAATCAATGTGACCAGTATATTCAATATTCATTTTCTGTAGAACAATGAATTGTTCAAGACCGCTATAGGCAAGCATTAAGGAATCGATCTGTGCGGGTGAATATCCCGGGTTTTCTTCATAAATTAGCGTGCTGGCAAACCCAGTACCGAGCCCGTCGACCATAAAGTTGCCGCCTGCATGTTCCACTGGTGAGCCATAAACAGAAATGCCCCATGCCTGCCCTATACGCCAGGGGATTGTGTCATCTTGAGGTCTTGGTCTGTTATAGATGAAGTCAACGATTCCTTCGTTATTGTCTTGTTTGCGTATAAACCAGGGACCATAATCACGGCTCCACACAGAATTTCTTGGCCAGATATAGAATACTACTGAATCGAGCGGAATACCATTATTTTGTAAATATGTTGTAATATTGTTCTGCTCACCACTGCTGCCAACAATGATATATAGCTTTGAAACCCCAACTACTTCACGCGCAATTTCCCGGAACACCGAGTTATACGCGCCGTATATCCAGGTTATAAAAACACCTTTCAAAGATTCAAATTCACCTGGGGTTTCTACCCATTCTCCTGGTGGATCAGTAACAATATGTTCTTTCCCAATTTCATGGATTCTTAAACTTTCTTCTGGCGTCATCCATTTTGGGAGGAATACATCGGTAGTCTGGGCGAACAGTAGCGTAATGAACAAAATTGAAAGCATGTTTCCTCCTTACTGTATTACTATGTAGAGCTTAGATAACTGAAAACAAAGTTGTTTTTTTAATGACAAATTACAAAATCCAAATACCAAATGAATACCAAAGTCCAAATGATAGAATTTGAAATTTGATATTAGGAATTTAGATTTCGATTGACATTTGATATTTGACATTTGAACTTCTCTATTTATACTCTTCCAATTTATCAAAAAACAGATCTCTTATTTCTTCAAGTCTCTGTTTGGTCTTTGCCTCAAATCTTAAAACAAGCACTGCCTGGGTATTAGATGGTCGTATTAATCCCCACCCATCAGCAAAATCTACTCTTACACCATCAATATCAATAACCTTGTAAGATTTTTTAAAATATGTTTTCAATTTTTCGACGATTTCAAACTTTTTTTCATCGGTTGTTTCAATTCTAATCTCAGGAGTTGCAAAATACTTGGGCACTTTTTCTGCCAGGCTGGATAATGTTATACCTTCACTCAATATTTCAAGAAGTCTTAAACCGGCATAAATAGCATCGTCAAATCCATAATATCGGTCAGCAAAGAATATATGGCCTGACATCTCACCTGCTAATGGCGAATGTTCAGCCTTCATCTTTGCTTTGATCAGAGAATGACCTGTTTTATACATTAGAGGAATACCACCCAGTGCTTCAATGCGTTGAATCAGTCCTTTTGAACATTTTACTTCAAAGATGATTTTTGCTCCAGGTGTCTTTTTTAATATTTTATCAGCATAGATCGCTAATAGTACATCACCCCAGATAATTTCACCGTTTTCATCAATAACACCGATTCTGTCACCATCTCCATCAAAACCAATACCACAGTCAAAATCACCTTGCTTTACAGTCTCTATTAATTCTGTGATATGCTCGACAACAGTGGGGTCAGCCAGATGATTCGGGAAGTTTCCATCAGGCTCTTTGTACAAAATTTTGTAATCCGCATGTATTTTCTCCATGATTTGTTCAATTATAGGACCGCACGTTCCATTCCCCGTATCGAGCGCAACTTTTAATCCTTTTTTGATTTTTACCTGATCTGTCACATAATCAATGTATGCAGGAATAACATTAAGCTGCTCAATATTTCCTTTTCCTGACGTAAAATTTCCCTGGATAATGATATTCTTAACTTTCTGTATTTCTTGACCGTATATTGTAGTTTTATTATGGCAGATCTTGAATCCGTTGAATTCTTTGGGATTATGGCTTGCTGTTATCATTATGCCGTTTCCAATATTATAATGGAACAGCGAAAAATAGACCAGGGGTGTGGGTCCTTCACCAATATCAATCACATCACATCCTGAATCATTCAG